>DASZCE010000035.1:0-2317 GCA_035943455.1 Gaiellaceae bacterium
AACAGGTTGCTCGAGTTGTACGCGCCCGGGATCGCCCGAAGGTTGAGCATCGCCGCGAGGTCGATCGTGTAGCGGATGCCTCCCGTCCCGGACGCGAGGTCGCTGCTCACGCCGGCCCGCACGGGGAGCAGCCGCGACAGCGTGTCCATCCCGTTCTGAACCGCCGCCTGCGCGGCCGAGCCGAACTGCGAGCTGTAGCTCAGGTTTGCATCGCCCATCGGGATCACGAGCACACGCAGGTCGTTCGTGAGCTGGTCGAAGTTCGCGGTGAGCGACGGGGTCAGGGTGACGGAGAAAGGACCGCTCGTCACGCCGCCCGTCGTCCGCGTGTACCAGATGGTCGCTTTGAAGGTGCGCGAAAACCCGCCTGTCGTCGAGCATGGCGTCGTGTCGCACGGCGTCACGCGGGAGAAGGGCACGACGAAGATCGGATCGGCCGTCGAGTTCACGGAGACGCTGCTGGACGAGATCTGAAGCCCGCCCGACGGATATGACTGGTAGGGGCCGATCGTCGGCGCGAGATCCGTACCGCTGTTCACGAGCGTTAGCTGCGTAGGGTTCGCGGTCTTATTGATGACGTTGATCGAGCCGCTGCAGGTCGTCCCGACGGCGCTCGGCAGCTTCAGGAAGAGCCGGACGAGCGTCTCTTTGCTACGCGCGAGCTTCTGCGTGACGTAGGACCCGACGCCCTGGTTGACCGTCACGTCGCCGAGCTCCGGTACGAGCGTCGAGGCGGTGCACGCCGGAAGCGTGGTCGGCCCCGCCGCAGCGCGTTCCGGACCTACTGCCCCCCCGACCAAAGCCACGGCGGCAGCCGCGGCGACGGCCGCTGCGAGCGACAAGAATCTATGCCGCATCGTTCCCTCTCCTCCCCGGCCGAGTCCGCAGTCGGCCTAGCTTTTCACCTTTCCGAACCAAGATCAAATGAATAAGTAGCGCCTTGGACAGGTTTGCTCAGCCTCCTGAGCGCGTCTCTTCGTCCAGCGTGCTTTAGCCAGAGGCTGGCTCACATCACGACGCTGGACTGCAAACCCCATTACCTCCCGCCGCGCCGGCCGGCCGCAAGAGCCGACGGGGCACCTCGTAAAAGCCCGACGAGAATACTGGCGACCTGACTTTCAAGCAATAGGCCGAACGGCCTATTGCCGGGGCCTAGATGGCCTATTGCCTGAAGTCGACACGCGCCCTAGTGCGGCGTACGCATGTTCGACACGGGTAGGCTGGCCGCGTGGCCGCGCTTGACGTCTTCAGCACCGAAACGCGTACCTGGTTCGAGCAGACGTTCGCCGGACCGACCCCGGCGCAGCAGCTCGGTTGGCCGAAGATCGCTTCCGGCGCACACACGCTGATCCAGGCGCCGACCGGCTCCGGAAAGACCCTCGCTGCGTTCCTCTTCGGCCTCGACCGGCTGATCCGCGAGCCGGGCGAGGGGACGCGGCTCCTCTATGTCTCGCCGCTCAAGGCGCTGAACTACGACATCGAGCGCAATCTCCGCGGCCCCCTTGCCGGGCTTCAGGCGGACGTCAGCGTGGCGGTGCGCACCGGCGACACGTCGCAGAAGGAACGCGCCGCGATGCTGCGCAACCCGCCCGAGCTCCTGATCACGACGCCGGAGTCGCTCTTTCTCATGCTCACCTCGCGCGCGCGGGAGACGCTGTCCGGCGTCGGGACGCTGATCCTGGACGAGGTACACGCGGTCGCGGGCACGAAGCGCGGCGCCCACCTCGCGCTCACCGTCGAGCGGCTCGAGCGACTGACCGGCCAGCCGTTCCAGCGGATCGGGCTCTCGGCGACGCAGCGTCCGCTCGAGGAGATCGGGAAGTTCGTCTCCGGCGGGAGGCCGATCGAGCTCGTCGACGCCGGCCGCTCGAAGGAGCTCGACGTCAAGGTCGTGGTGCCGCTCGCGGACATGCGCGAGCCGGGCGTGAACGCGGAGATCACCGACATCCTCGGCACGGGTGGGGAGGCGCCGTCGCAGTCGATCTGGCCGTCGATCTACCCGAAGATCCTCGAGCTCGTCGAGCAGCACCGCTCCACGATCGTGTTCGTCAACAATCGCCGCCTCGCCGAGCGGCTCGCGCTCCGTCTGAACGAGCTGGCCGAGCGCGAGATCGCGCGGGCCCACCACGGCTCGCTCGCTCGCGAGCAGCGGCTCGAGGTCGAGGAGCTGCTGAAACGTGGCGAGGTCCCCTGCCTCGTCGCGACGTCGTCGCTCGAGCTCGGGATCGACATGGGTGCGGTCGACCTCGTGATTCAGGTGGAGTCGCCGAAGTCCGTTGCCCGCGGGCTCCAGCGCGTCGGCCGTGCGGGGCACGAC
>DASZCE010000036.1:0-5406 GCA_035943455.1 Gaiellaceae bacterium
GACGGGTTCGCCGTCGCGGATCCCGAGCACGACCTCGCGAAGATCGCGGTGGTCGAGCGCCATCTGGGCACCGGGCGCATCGGGCTGGGCTTCGTGCGCGGCCTCGACGCAGCCTCGACTCGCCTCGACGACCTCTTCGAGGCTTGCATCGGAGAGGAGGCCGGCGACGGGCAGCTTCAGCTCCGCCTTCACGATCCCCCGGTCGACGACGACGACGCCGCCGCCCGTGTCCGCCAGCCGGCGCACCGCGCGCAGCATGTCATCGTCCTTGATCCCGACGACGACGACGTTGTGCGCGTCGTGGGCGACCGTCGAGGCCAGCGCGCCGCTCCGTAGCCCGAACCCGCGGACGAGGCCAAGCCCTACTCGCCCGGTGCCGAGATGGCGCTCGACCACCGCGATCTTCGCGAGGTCACGATCGGGATCGGCGACGATGTGCGCGCCTTCGATGCGCGGGTCCTCGAGGAGAGAGCCCGTGACGATCTGGTCGGGAACGATCCCGATCACGCGCGCTTGCCCGCTCTGCTCCCAGGGGATGGCGAAGTCGTTCGTCGCGAGCGGCCGCACCCGGACTGTATGGCGAACCCAGTCCGGGACTTCCGGCCTCTCGATCTCGCCCACCTCCTGCCCGGCCTTCAGCACCCGCTCGGGGAGGAAGCTCTCGAGGTCCGGAAGGACGAGGACGTCGGCCTGGTAGCCGGGTGCGAGCGCGCCGAGGTCGCGAAGGCCGTGCCACAACGCTGGGTTGAGCGAGGCCATCACGAGTGCGTCCTCGGGCGCGACGCCGTCGGCGACCGCCGCCCGCACCATCGAGTTGACGTGTCCCTCCTCGGCAATGTGCTCCGGCTCGCGGTCGTCGGTGCAGAAGGCGAGGCGATGTGGCCCGAACTCCGCGACCAAGGGGAGCAGCGTGCGAAGGTTGCGGGCGCCAGACGCCTCACGGATCAGCACCCACATTCCGGCCCGCAGTCGCTCGCGGCCCTCCTCGATCGTGCTCATCTCGTGATCGGAGCGGATGCCCGCGGCCGCGTAGGCGTTCAGCTCCTTGCCGAGGACGCCGGGAGCGTGGCCGTCCACATGCGTCGCGCCCGGCAGCGCCAGCTTCTCCAGCTCAGCCTCGCTGCCCGAGACGACGCCCGGAAAGTTCATCATCTCCGCGAGGCCGATCACGCGTCTGCGGTGCAGCAGGCCCTCGAGGTCGCCGGGCAGGAGCGGCCGCCGAGGCGACTCGAAGACGGACGCCGGCACGCACGACGACGCCATGAAGAACACGTCCAGCGGCAGGCCGTTGCAGAGATCGGCAAGCCAGTGGACGCCGTCGGTGCCGAGCACGTTGGCGATCTCGTGCGGGTCGGCGACCACCGCCGTCGTTCCCAGCGGCAGCACGAGGCGAGCGAACTCGTCCACGAGCAGCTTCGACGACTCGAGGTGCATGTGCGCGTCGATGAAGCCGGGGACGACGTACTTGCCGGTCGCGTCGAGGAGCTCCCGTCCCTCGTAGTCGCCGACGCCGGCCACGTAGCCGTCCGCGATCGCGAGGTCGCCGTCCAGCCACTCGCGGGTGTAGGCCGAGAAGATCCGACCGCCGCGGATGACGAGGTCGGCGACCTCATCCCCGCGCGCGACGGCAAGGCGGCGTGCAAGGTCAGGCATTGCAGGGGGAACGTACTAGGGTTGGCTGAGTGGACGTGCTGACTCCGCGTTCGCTCGAGGAGGCGCTCGGGCTGAAGTCCGAGCGCCGTGACGCCATTCCCGTCGAGGGCGGCACCGACGTGATGGTCGAGCTCAACTTCGATCGCGCGCGCCCCGCCGCGATCCTGAACCTCAACGAGGTCCGGGAGCTGAAGGGCTGGTCCCGCGAGGACGGCATGCTGCGCCTCGGTGCGGGGCTGACCTACACCGAGGCGATGGAGCCGCCGCTGCGCGACGAGCTTCCGGCGCTGGCGGAGGCGGCGCGCACCGTCGGGTCGCCCCAGATTCGGAACCGCGGCACGATCGGGGGCAACCTCGGCACGGCGTCGCCGGCCGGGGATGCGCTGCCGCCGCTGCTCGTGGAAGCGGCCGAGGTCGAGGTGGCGAGCCGGCGCGGTGTCCGTCGGATTCCGCTTCGCGACTTCCTCGTCGGGCCGAAGCGGAACGCACTCGAGGCCGACGAGCTGATCGTCGCCGTGCTGCTTCGGCCGAGCGGCGCCCGCCAGACGTTCATGAAGATCGGGCCGCGAAACGCCATGGTGATCGCCGTCTGCTCGCTCGCCCTCGCTGCGGACCACGAGCGAGGCGAGCTGCGGGCGTCGTTCGGCTCGGCCGGTCCCGTGGCCGGGCTCGTCGTGGCGCCGCTCGCTGAACACGAGGGGTTCGCCGACCAGGTCGCGGAGGCGGCGAGCCCGATCGACGATGTTCGCGGCACGGCGGCCTACCGCCGGCATGCGCTCCGCGTGCTGACGACGCGCGCACTCGACCGGTGCTTGGCGTGAGGCGTCGCTTGCGATGCCGGGACGGGCGGGCTTTGCCCGGGCGTCCGTCCGAAATGACCGGTCGATGCGGCTGGGCGGAGCTGAAGTCGGCGTGAAGATCTCGCTGACGGTCAACGGTGAGCCGCGCGAGACCGAGATCTGGCCGGGTGAGAGCCTGCTCTACGCGCTCCGCGAACGACTCGGCCTCCCGGGCTCCAAGAACGCGTGCGAACAGGGCGAGTGCGGCTCCTGCTCCGTGCTGCTCGACGGCAGCCTCGTCTGCGCCTGCCTCGTGCTCGCCGCACAGGCCGACAGCCACCGCGTCGAGACGGTCGAAGGTCTCGCTGGCAACGGAGAGCTGCATCCGGTCCAAGACGCGTTCGCGGAAACGGGCGCCGTCCAGTGCGGCTTCTGCACCCCCGGGCTGATCGTCGCGACCGTCGATCTGCTCGCGCGGAACCCCGAGCCCACCGACGACGAGATCCGCGAGGCACTCTCGGGGAACCTCTGTCGCTGCACCGGCTACGCGAAGATCTTCGACGCCGTGCGGCTGGCCGCAGGCGGTCCGCGATGAGCACGAGGCTCGAGCTCGGCAAGGTCGGGGAGAGCGTTCGGCGGGTCGACGCGATCCCGAAGGTGACCGGCGAGTTCGCGTACGCGAGCGATCTCTTCGATGCGGGAATGCTCTGGGGCCACACGCTGCGCAGCCCGCACGCGCACGCCGGGATCCGCTCGATCGACATCTCGCAGGCGCTCGCGATGGCCGGTGTCCACGCCGTGATGACGCACGAGGACGTCCCCGGAGACAAGCGCTACGGGCTCGAGTTCGCCGATCAGCCGGTTCTCGCATTCGACCGCGTTCGCTACTTCGGGGAACCGGTGGCACTGGTCGCCGCCGAGCATCCCGAGCAGGCGCGACGGGCGGCGGCGAAGATCGTCGTCGACTACGAGACCCTCGAGCCCGTGGTCGACATGGAGCGCGCGGCCAACCAGGAGCCGATCCACCCGCAGCATTGGACGCTTGGTCACGGCTTCCGGGACGATCGGAGGCCGAACGTCGTGCGCGACATGCGGATCGTGCGGGGAGACCCGGAAGCGACCGGCGACGTCTCCGTCGAGGGCTATTACGAGCTCGGGATCCAGGATCAGGCGTTTCTCGGACCGGAGTCCGGGCTCGCGGTCCCCGACGGCGAGGGTGGCATCGACATCTACGTCGCGACGCAGTGGCTCCACGTGGACCGTGACCAGGTGGCGCCTTGCCTCGGCCTCCCCAAGGAGCAGGTGCGGATCCACTTGGCCGGCGTCGGCGGCGCCTTCGGGGGACGGGAGGATCTTTCGATGCAGGTGCACGGCGCGATGCTGGCGCTGCACACGAATCGTCCCGTGAAGATCGTCTACTCGCGCGAGGAGTCCTTTTACGGCCACGTCCACCGCCATCCGGCGCGGATCTGGATGGAGCACCGCGCAAACCGCGACGGCAAGCTCGTCTGTGTCCGTGCGCGGATCCTGCTCGACGGCGGCGCCTATGCGTCGAGCTCGACTGCGGTCGTCTCGAACGCCTGCTCGTTCGCGGTCGGCCCGTACGCCGTCGACAACGTGCTGGTCGAGGGGACATGCGTCTACACGAACAACCCACCGTGCGGGGCGATGCGCGGCTTCGGCGCCGTCCAGAGCTGCTTCGCGAACGAGGCGCAGATGGACAAGCTGGCGGCGGCGCTGGAACTGGATCCGGCCCAGCTTCGGCTTCGGAACGCACTCGCGCCGGGAGACGCGTTGCCGACGGGTCAGCGCGTGACGGGCGCGTTGCCGGTGGCGGAGGTGATCCGCCGGGCGGCGGCAATTCCGGTGCCGGAACCCGAGGAGCTCCTGCGCGACCCGATTCGGCTCCCCGGCGGTGCGGGGAACACGACCCGTGGCGAGGGGGTGCGGCGCGGCGTCGGCTTCGCCGTCGGGTTCAAGAACATCGGCTATTCGGAAGGGTTCGACGACTACACGGCGGCGCGCGTGCGACTGTTCGCCGACGCCGAGGGCGAGCTGACGGCGGAGGTTCACTGCGCCGCCGCGGAGGTCGGGCAGGGCGTGACGAACGTGCTCGTCCAGGCGGCGCGGACGGAGCTCGAGGTCGACAACGTGATGCTCGCGCCGCATACGACGGCGTCCGTCGGTTCGGCTGGCTCTTCGTCGGCGTCGCGGATGACGTGGATGGCTTCAGGGGCGGTGCAGACGGCGTGCCGTGCGGTCAAGGACGAGCTCGAGCGCCGCGGCGGGCGGCTCGCGCCCGGTGAGGAGATCGACCTCGAGCGCATCTACCGACATCCCCGCACCGCGCCCTTGGATCCGGAGACGGGCCAGGTCACGGATGAGCGTGCCCATGTCGCGTTCGCCGTGGCCGCGATGCGGGCGGTCGTCGAGGTGGACGTCGACCTTGGCCTCACGCGGGTCGTTTGGATCGGAACCGCGCAGGACGTCGGCAAGGCCCTCAACCCGCAGGCGGTCTATGGCCAGATCGAGGGCGGCACCGCGCAGGGCCTCGGCCTCGCGCTGATGGAGGAGATCCAGACGCGCGACGGCCTGATCACGAACGCGAGCTTCACGGACTACCTGATCCCGACCGCGCTCGACATGCCGCCGGTGGAGTCCGTCCTCGTCGAGGACCCGGAGCCCGACGCGCCGTACGGCGTCAAGGGCGTCGGCGAGCCACCGACGGTCGTCTCGACCGCGGCCATCGTCTCGGCGCTACGCGACGCGACGGGGCGGGAGCTTGCGCGCGTCCCCGTCCGGCCGGACGACATCGCCTTGTGATGCTGTTCCGCGCGGACGCGTTTGAGCCCCTGACTGACGAGGCGTGGGACGACGAGAGAGCGCGATCCGCGATCCGCGAGATCGTGGCCGACGCCGACGCAGCATTCGATCCGGACGAACTGTGGCCTGCCGATGAGTGGGACGCCTGGAC
>DASZCE010000037.1:0-6189 GCA_035943455.1 Gaiellaceae bacterium
GATCTGCCCGGCGACCCGCGCCGCCTCTCCCGGCGTCACGCGCGCGAGATCGGGAGCGGGCGGCGTCGGCACCTCGAGGTCGGCGAGCTTTGCGAGCAAGAGCCCGACCGCGGTCGGGTCGGGCCGTTCGTGCACGCGATAGAGCGCCTCCCGCCGCCTGTGGGCGAGCAGCCCGCCGACAGCCTCGTTGGCGAGGATCATCAGCTCTTCGATCAGGAGGTGCGCGTGCGGCTCCGACTCGAGCCAGGCGCGCTCGACACCGCCGTCGTCGTCGAAGGCAAACACGATCTCGCGGGTGGTGATCCGGAGGGCGCCGCGCGCAAAGCGGCGGCGCCGGAGCTCGAGCGCGATCTGCTCGGCCAGCCGAAGCCCCTCCGTCACCTCGGCGGATGCGCGTTCCTTGCCGCCGAGAATCCGCTCTGCCTGGCCATAGGTCAGGCGCTCGCGGCTCCGGATGACGGAGCGGTAGAACGACGGCTCGCCCGGTTCCAGCTTGCCGTCGAACGGAACTTCCACGGTGACGCAGAGCCGGTCCTGGTGCGGCCGCAGGCTGCAGAGATCGTCGGCGAGCTCGGGCGGCAGCATCGGCGCAACCTGCCCCGGCACGTAGGCGGAGAACGACCGGCGCGCAGCCCCGCGGTCGAGCGGTGTTCCGGCGGGCACGAAGTGCGAGACGTCGGCGATGTGCACCCACACGCGCATGCCGTCTCCCTCGCGCCGGACCGAGATGGCGTCGTCGAAGTCCTTGGCCGTCTCGGGGTCGATCGTGAACGCGGGCTCACGACGCAGATCGACACGGCCCTCGAGCGTCGATGGCGGCGAATCGTGCGGTTCGTAGCGCTCGACGAGGCCTTCCGCTTCGAGCAGCGCCTCGAGGACGTTCTCGATCCGGTCCGCCGGTCCGAGCGTCTTCTCCAGCCGAGCCCGGCCGCGTCGCGGCGCCACGACAGCGAGCTGCCCGGGACGGACCTCCGAGATGCCCTTCTTTTCGAGCACGAGCGGGACGCCGGGCGTGAAGAACGGCTCGCCGACGACGAGGCGGCCGCGCCGTCCCACTTCGACGACCAGCCGCTCAGACAAGCGGCCTAGACGCGCAGGAAGCGGCGAAGCGTCAGACCGGAGCCGGCCGCGCCGAGGAGGAGGCCGAGGGCGAGCAGGATCAGCGCGTTCGCCCAGAAGGCGATCGCCCGTACTCCCGGGCCGCTGTCGAGCCGCGGGATGATCGAGGGCAGCGCCACCTCCTTGCTGAGGAAGAGGAGCATCACGGCGAGGAGCGAGCCCAGGAGGCCGACCAGCAGACCCTCGAGCATGAACGGGCCCCGGACGAACCAGTTCGTTGCGCCGACGAGCTTCATCACCTCGATCTCACGCCGCCGCGAGAAGATCGAGAGGCGGATCGTGTTGGCGATCAGGATCGTGGAGGCGGCGAGCAGGATCAGGCCGGCGAGCAGGAAGGTCGTGTTGATCACGTTCGCGACCTTGAGGATGCGTTTCGCCTTGTCCTCGCCCCAGGTGACGCGGTGGACGCCGGCGGGATAGGGCTTGAGGCTGGCGGCGATCGCCTCCGTGTCCTCGGCCCGCTTCGGGATCACGGTGTACGCATGGCCGAGCGGGTTGTAGGGCAGCTCCGAGCCGAACAGGTCCGGCAGCTCCTTCCGCATCTTCTTGAGCCCCTCCGCGGCGGAGACAAACTCGAAGGTCTTGATCCGAGAATCCGAATCCAGCTTCACCCGCATGGCCTCGACGCTGTTCGCCGGTGCCTCGCGGTTGAAGAAGACCTTGACGACGAGCTCTTTCTTCACGTGATCGCTCCACGAGTGCGCGTACGTCGCGAAGGCGATGAAGAGGCCGAGGAGGAACATCCCGATCAGGACGGTCATCGTCGCTGCCACGGTGGTCGAGACGTTCGCCCCGATCGAGCGAACCGCCTCGCCCAGCATCATCTTCAGCCTCATTCCGACGCGTAGCCTCCGCGGCGCTCGTCACGCGCGATGCGCCCGTCCTCGAGGGCGATCACGCGCCGGCGCATCTTGTCGACCATCTCGCGGTCGTGCGTCGCCATGACGACGGTCGTGCCGGAGCGGTTGATCCGGTAGAGGAGCTGCATGATCCCGACCGACGTATCGGGGTCGAGGTTGCCGGTGGGCTCGTCGCAGACGAGGAGCGGTGGGTGGTTGACGAACGCTCGCGCGATCGAGACGCGCTGCTGCTCGCCGCCCGAGAGCTCGTCGGGATAGGAGTTGACCTTGTGGGTGAGGCCGACAAGGCCGAGCACCTCGGGCACCTTGCGCCGAATCGCGTTTCGGCCTTCGCCCTGGACCTTCAGCGCGTAGGCGACGTTCTCGGCCGTGGTTCGGTTCGGGAGCAGCTTGAAATCCTGGAAGACGCAGCCGATGTTCCGGCGTAGCTGCGCGACTTTCGAACGGCGCAGGCGGCCGAGATCTCTCCCGCCGACGATGATCGTTCCGGACGTCGGCTCGAGCTCCTTGAGCAGCAGCCGGATCATCGTCGACTTCCCCGAGCCCGACGGCCCGACGAGGAAGACGAACTCGCCCTTGTCGATCACGAACGAGGCGGCCTCGAGCGCGACGACGTTCGGGTCGTACACCTTGTGCACGTTCTCGAACACGATCATCGACCGTGCCGAGACGGCCACAGACTCGCCGCGAGGCCGGTCTACTTCAACCTGCTGGGCAGGCGGGTCTGTGACAAGTGTGTTCTCTCGCACGGCGGTCATCGCAAAACGCGCGTAGCGGCGCGCCGATCGCGGGCTTTTGGCGACGCCGAAGCTTATCGAAAGGCCCTGCTAGACAACGTTTCCGGCGGCTTTGGCGAGGAGGTATGCCTCGATGAAGCCGTCGAGGTCGCCGTCGAGGACAGCCTCCGCGTTCCCGGCTTCGTAGTCCGTCCGGTGGTCCTTCACCATCTGGTACGGGTGCAGGACGTAGCTGCGGATCTGGCTCCCGAACCCCGTGTCCTGGGCGACGCCGCGCTCGCGGGCGAGCTCCTCCTCCCTGCGCTCCTGCTCGAGCTCGGCGAGACGCGACTTGAGGATGCGAAGCGCGGTCTGCTTGTTCGATGACTGAGAGCGCTCGTTCTGGCATTGGACGACGATCCCGGTCGGGATGTGGGTGATACGGACGGCCGAGTCGGTCTTGTTGACGTGCTGGCCGCCGGCGCCGCTCGCCCGGTAGGTGTCGATCCGCAGGTCCTCCTCGTTGATCTCGACGTCGGCCTCATCGGGGAGGAGCGGTGAGACGATCACCTGTGCGAACGAGGTGTGTCGCCGGTGCGCCGAGTCGAACGGCGACAGGCGAACGAGCCGGTGGACGCCGCGCTCGGCCTTCAGGATCCCGTAGGCGTTCTCCCCGGAGACGGTGAAGGTCGCCGACTTGAGCCCCGCCTCCTCCCCCGGGCTCGCCTCGACGAGGTCGGCCTCGAGACCCCGCCGCTGCGCCCACCGCAGGTACATCCGGAGCAGGATCTCGGTCCAGTCCTGGGCGTCGGTCCCTCCGGTGCCGGCGTGGATCGTGACCACCGCGTCGCCGGCGTCGTACTCGCCCGTGAAGAGCGCGTCCACACGCAGCCGCTCGAGTTCGCGCTCGAGCGGCTGGAGATGGGAGTCGAGCTCGTCCGCGAGATCGCCGTCGAGCTGGTGAAGCTCCCGCGCCTCCTCGTACTCGCGTGTGAGCGACTCGTAGCGCTCGAGCCGCCGGGTGAGGCGCGCGTGCTCCGCGGAGATGTCGGCGGCGCGGCACTGGTCCTCCCAGAAGCCGGACTCGCCCATCGCCGCCTCGAGCTCGCCGAGCCGTGCCCTCAGCGCCTCCGGGTCAAAGGTAATCACGGACCCAGGCCAGCTGGGTCCCGATCTCCTCCAGGCGCTCGTCGACGGTCTGGGTCTGCTCGGCCATCGTCTTTGATCCTAGTCGCGCCTCGCGAAGCGGAGCGCCGACCAGGTCTCGTCGAGCGAGGCGACCTTGTAGTCGACCCAGCCGGCGGCCATGCCGCGCTCGCGGACACCGAGCTGGGTGAGCTCCCCGCGGGCGCCCTTGCCGCCCTTGGGCCAGGCGATCCAGAGGCTGCCGCCCTCGGCCACGGACTCCATCGCGTGCGGGAGCCTCTCGTCGAGGTCCGTCGGCGTTTCGGCGAAGAGGATCACGAGCTCGGCTTCGCCGTCGGTCTGGCGCGCCGTCTCGATCCGCTCGAGGAACGCGTCGGGCGCATCGATCAGGCGCACCCTCGCGCTGCCGGTCAGCCCGAGCTTCTGCTCGAGCGACGCTGCGGCGTACGGCGCCATGGCGTCGGGGACGACGGGATCGTCGGGTGGTCGTTCGACGGCGGTGCGGAGGATGGTGGCGACGCCATCCCAGTCGGAGTAGCGCGCGTCGGGGAGGATCGCGCGCACGCGGTCGACGTTCGCCGGTTCTCCACCGACGAAGACCTGCGGCGTGTGCCGCGTAGCGGGCTGGCGCCTGAGGTGGATCCCGATCGCGAGTCCCTCACTCGGGCGGCGACCGAGGTCGATCACGATCGCGTCCGGTGGATCGGCGGCGAGCACCTTCAGGTCCGGCGGCCCCTTGGGTCTGACGACCTCGACCTCGTCTGCCAGCGTCCGCAGGCGCTCGACCACGCCAGCGGGGTCGGAAGCCCAGCTGATCAGGGCGGCACGCATGCGCACAGGATCTCTGATCCTGCGCCGGATTCGCAGCCGGCCTGTTCGGCGGAGACGTGGCCGCGTGCCTGGCGCCAGGACACGGCCCGGCAGGGCGATGGCGCGCCAGCGTTGAGGGTCAGGGTGTGGCGGCGTTGCCGCGGCGCCCGCCCCCTTCAGCCAGGCCCGCGTGCCTGGCACCCGGACACGTCCGAAGCAGTCAGCCGCTCAGGCGCCGTGGCACTTCTTGTACTTCTTGCCGGAGCCGCAGGGGCACGGATCGTTGCGTCCGACCTTGTCCCACTCGGACGCGACCCGCTGCTGCGTCGCGACGGTGGTGGCGCCGCCTCCGAGCGCTCCCGCCGCCACTGCCGCCGTCTCGCCGACCGCTGCCGTCGCGCCGGCGGCGGCGATGGCATCGGCGCCGGCAAGCGACTGATGCTCGTACGCCAAGGCGCCGTCTCCGTCGCCGTCCCAGCCCTCCGGCTGCTCGAACGCGGCGACGTCCTGAGGTTGTACTTCGGCGTGGAAGAGGAGCGAGACCACTTCCTCGCGGATCTCTGCGCTCAGCTGCTGGAACATCAGGTGCCCCTCGTGCCGGTACTCGACGAGCGGGTCTTTCTGGGCCATCGCGCGGAGGTGCACGCCCTCGCGGAGGTAATCCATGCTCTCGAGGTGCTCGCGCCAGCGGGCATCGACGACTTGGAGGATCACGTACCGCTCGACCTGCCGCGCAACCTCCTCGCCCCACGTGCTCTCCCGTTCCCGGTACTCGTCCTGGGCGGTCTCGCTGAAGTCCTCGATCAGCGCCTCGCGGCTGAGCTCCGGCAAGTCTTCGCGGAGCTCCTCGGCGGTGATGTCGGTGCCAAACGTGTCGTTGATCGCCTTGACGAGCCCGGCGACGTCCCACTCCTCGGCGAACTCCTCGGACGTGTACTCCTGGACAAGCGCCTCGACGACCTCGTCGATCCAGGCGCGGACGTCGTCGGAGAGGTCGTCCCCCTCGAGCACGCGCCGCCGCTGCTCGTAGATCACCTGGCGCTGCGTGTTCATGACGTCGTCGTACTTGAGGACGTTCTTGCGCATGACGAAGTTCTGCTCCTCGACCTTCTTCTGCGCGCCCTCGATCTGCTTGGAGAGGATCTTCGCCTCCATGGGCTGGTCGTCGGGCAGCTTGAATCGCTCCATGATGTTGTAGATCCGGTCGCCCGCGAATAGGCGCACGACCTGGTCCTGACCCGAGAGGTAGTACCGCGACTCGCCGGGGTCGCCCTGGCGGCCGGAGCGGCCGCGGAGCTGGTTGTCGATCCGGCGCGCCTCGTGGCGCTCGGTGCCGAGCACGTAGAGACCGCCGCGCTCGCGGACGCCGTCGCCGAGCTTGATGTCGACGCCGCGGCCGGCCATGTTGGTCGCGATCGTCACGGCCCTCTGCTGGCCGGCGTCCTTGATGATCTCGGACTCGCGCTCGTGCTCCTTCGCATTCAGGACGTTGTGCGGGACGCCGCGGCGCGTCAGGAGCTCGGACAGATATTCGGAGG
>DASZCE010000038.1:0-2066 GCA_035943455.1 Gaiellaceae bacterium
CCGCTCTCCAGATCCCACACCTCGAGGAACCGTCCGCCGAGGTGCGGCTCGATCCGGATCGTGAGGCCGCGCTCGCGGTCGTTCCAGTACGGGGTGTCTCGACGCCACCAGAGCCCGATCTCGTCCGTGAAGATCGCAAACGCCTCTTCGGGCGAGGCCTCGACGACCACCTCCGCCCGCACCGCCTGACGTGCCGCCATCGCTCCTCCTTCCAGGTAGCGCCTGAACGACCCGAGCACGTCATCCCAGAGGCGCTCACCAAACGCGTCGGGCACCCAAGCAGGACCGCCCGCTCGATGTCCGTCTCGTGTGATCATTTCGGCTGCGATCGTCCCGTGCGGAGAGCGACGTAGTCCTTGAACGAGTCGAGTTGCTGCTGCCAGGCGCGGCTCAGTTCTTGCAGCCAATCTGCGACCTCCTGCATGGGCTCCGGCCGGAGCGTGTAGAGGCGAACCCGGCGATCCTCCGCCGGCCGACGCTCCTCGACTAACCCCGCCTCCCGCAGCACCCGCAGGTGCCGGCTGACCGCGGGTGCGGCGATCGAGAAGGCGCGATGGATCTCACTCGCCGTGTGCGGTCGATCGGCCAGCATCTCGACGATCCGGCCGCGCGTGCCATCCGCGACCGCAAGCAGCACCCGTTCGCGTCTTTCCTGATCGTGGACGATACTTATCATAGAGACTAAGTAAGTTACACCGCGAATCGCGCGTTGTCAAGCAACGCCAACCGCTTCTGCGTGCGCGGCCATTGAGCCGCTTCGCCCGAGCGGGGGCTGGAGAAGGCGGGGGCACGTTGCGCCGACGGAGAAGCTTCGGCAGCTGCAGGTGCTCGGCGCCCGCCTGCACGTCTGCGGACCCTCGCTGCAGCACTTCCGCGTCGACGCGCAGCGGCTCGCGTTCGACGGTGTGCTCGACTGCGAGTACCTGACCTTCATGGAGGTCATGCAGCAGGCCGACGTGCAGCTCTATGCCTGACTCGGGCGTTCAGCGGCGACCCCTGCCGTCGACCTGCAGGCAAACGCGCGCCAGGCGACTCGGGAACGCCCTGATTACGCCGTTCGCCCGGCTTGGGCTGGCCGGCAAGCGGAGGCACATCCTCACGGTGCCCGGTCGCAAGAGCGGCGGGCGATACTCGACAGCGGTGCAGCTGATCCTCGACGATTCCGGGCGCTGGCTGGTGGCCCGTACGGCGAGCGCGAGTGGGTCAAGAACGCGCGTGCCGCCGGGGCGGTCGAGTTGACGTGGCAGGCCGGACGGCCCGGTACCGGATCGAGGAGCTGGCCGCGCCGAGGCGGCGCCGGTTCTCCGCCAGTACCTGCGCACGACGCAGGTCGGGTGCGCGTTCTTCGAGGCCGGCGTCGATGCGCCGCTCGCAGCGTTCGCAGGCCGAGGCGGCGTGGCACCCCGTCTTTCGCCTGGTCGACACGGCGCCGCCCCGCTCGCCACGAGCGACTAGCTCGCTTTGATCCGCGTGCGGGCGGTTCACCCTCGGCGCGACGCAACTCACCTTGTGATGCCGAAGTTCACGGTGACGCGCAGCCATTCGGACGACTCCCCGGCGAGGCACGACGCCCGTGACCCCCTCTCTACAGGGAGGGGGTCCAGGTTTGCGTCGGCACGGACAACGCCGAACTACCTGTTTGCAGGAGTTTCTTGGCGTAAGGAGTCGCGATCGAGTCTCTTGAGGACGCTCGAGGCTGCGTCGCGAGACGTCGCGTGTGCCCGCGAGTGCCCGCCAGTCCCAAAATGTACCCGTCTCGTACCCGCGAGGCGTCGAAATCTAGCCAGTACAGGCAACACTACATGCCCGTTTGCAGGGCTTTTGTGCAAGCCCTCTGACGGACTCGAACCGTCGACCCCCTCCTTACCATGGAGGTGCTCTACCAACTGAGCTAAGAGGGCGTTCCGTTCATCGTAGCCGGGTTTGGCAAAAACGCTCTCGGGTTAGCAAAGAGTCGTGCTTCGCAAAGCACTCTGGACCGGTTTGTACGCGAGCCTGGGCGCGGCGGCGACCATGGCGGCGCGGTGGGTGGCGTCGAGGATTTGGCGCGTCGCCACGGGCGAGAC
>DASZCE010000039.1:0-3736 GCA_035943455.1 Gaiellaceae bacterium
ATCAGAGACGAGGTACCGGTTCAGAGCCGCGTTCGGATTCGGCGGCATGCTGAGGTTCGCCGCGCCGTCGGCGCGGATCTCGCCGACGCCCATCGAGCCCGCGGCGAGGCCCGGTGTCGAGATCGCCGTCTGCATGAGCGCGCCCTTGACCTGGTCCGGCGTGAACTCCGGATGCTTCGCGAGCACGTACGCCGCCGCGGCGGTGACCACCGGTGCCGCAAACGACGTCCCGGAGAGCTGCATGTACCCAGGCTCCGTCACGTTCGCCGGCTTCTCGGCGACCAGCGTCGAGGCCTCGGGGACAGGGCCGACGATGTACCGACCGGGGGCGCCCACGTCAGGCTTGGCGAACCCGTCGGGCGTATACCCGTAGGCCGACCACGGGGCGTTGATGTCGTCGTTCGCCCCCATCGTGCCTTCGCCGTCGTACGCGCCTGCCGTGATGATGAAGGGATCGTTTCCGGGTGCGTAGTGCACACCCGAGGGCTGGCCGTTCAGGCCGTAGTTGCCGGAGGCGGCGACCACGACCACTCCGGAGAACCAGAGGCGCTGGACGGCCTTGTTCAGCGGGTCGTACATGAAGCTGGACGTGTTCGACGCGTGGAGGGAGAAGTTCGCGACCCGGATCCCGTACTTGGCCTTGTTCGCAAGGATCCAGTCGGCGGCCGCAATCACCTCGCTCGTCTTCGCCATGCCCGCGTCGTCCATGACGTCGATCGAGACGATCCTCGACGCGGGCGAGCCGCCCTGGTAACCCAGCTCCGACCCAGCCGCGATGCCGGCGACGAACGTCCCGTGGCCGCGACCGTCACCGGCGGTGTTGCTGGGCAGCGTCGTCATGTTGACTTCGGCGACGACCCGGCTACCGAAGTCGGTGCGCCGCTCGATGCCCGAGTCGACGATCGCGATCGTCGGTGCACTGCTCGGGGCCGTATTGAGGAGATCCCAATACAGGCTGAGCTGGGTCTGGTACGGCCACTGCTGCCTGTTGGCCAGCGTTGCCATCCTCATCGTCTGATCGCGCGTGATGGCGCCGACCTTGCTGTCGGTCGACAGCGTCACGAGCTGGGCACCGCTGAGCGAAGCCAGAACGCCGTTGACGACGACGTACTTCCTCTTGACGCCGGAGGCGGCAGCCGGCTTCGCGGAGATGATCTGTCTCACGCGCTGATCCACTGCCGCGCTCCCGTTCGTCTTCGTGCCTTGCACGATCACCGGGAAGATCTTGGTCGGATCGGCCTTCGCCTCGTTGAGCAGCTTGGCCGGCACGAACGCTCCGTACGACGTCGTCCCGGAAGTGCCCGAGGTCCCAGTCCCGGAGGTGCCAGACGTGCCGGATCCCGACGTGCCGGACCCCGAGGTGCCGGACGTGCCGGTCCCCGACTTGCCCGAGGCGCCGATCGCAAGCATCGGCGCGACCAGCACGACGGCAGCGATGCAGCCTGCGAGCTTCAGGGCGCCAAGCCGCGAGCGGTTGCCGCCACGACCACCCTGTCCCCACAGTGCGTTGGCGCGCCCCTCCCTACGTGCGCCGTCGCGCTCCGTCCGCGATTGCCGCTCTTTCATAAGTCCTTTCCTCCTGTCCCGCGCTCCGCGCGCGCGGGGCCGCAGGGCCCCCGTTTTCGTCCGACTGAACGTAGGCGGGCGCAGCGCGGCCGCCATCACCCTTCGGGGTGAGGTGCGCAGTTCTCGGCGGCTCAGCTAAGCGGCGCGAACGCAGTCGACCCCGAGCGGAAGCAGGCTCTCCTCGCGCCGGGCTCCGACGACCGCTGCCTCCGCGGGTCCGCGCGAAGAGGAATCGCTGACCGCACTCGCAGCCGCGACCACTGGCGCTGGAGGTACGCGCTGCGCGCCGGACACGGGGTGCGGCGGGGTTCTCCAGCCGTGTCGAAAAGACGCGCGCACGTACGTCTCCGAGCGATCGTCAGATGGAGCAGCAGGTCCTGCCTTTGCAGAGCCTCTCACCAGTAGCGGGGGCAGGATTTGAACCTGCGACCTCCGGGTTACGAGCGGGCTCGATTCGGCACGCGCGTGCCGCCGTATTCCGCAGAAATGCAGCAGATTGGGTCACGGGCGTCGCATTTAGGCGGAACAGGAAACATCGCCGCGGAAGGTCGATGCTTGCAAGACGCTTGCAGCCTGAGGGCCTCTGCACCGCGCGGGATCATCGGCTCGATGCGCGCGAGCGTAGGTCATCGGAGGAGGAAGGCGACACTCCGGCTTGTGAAGGTCGTCGCCACGCGCCGGGCAACCGGGCCCGGCCTTGGAGCGACGTGGCCAATCCTTTACCGTGAGCCTGACGAGGCTGCGAAAGAGGACCTGATTCCAAAGGCATGCTGAGACTGATGGGCCTACCCCACGTTGCCCGGTTCCCCCGGGCAACGGTCACGCGGCGCCGTGACTGCTTTCAGCTCCTCTTCCATGGCGACGAGGACAGCAGGCGCGTCGACGTCGACTTGCGGTTCCTCGATGACTCAGACGACTTGGAGGCGGAGGAGCTTCGGCTGCTCGCCCGGCTGCAGGAGCTCGGCTACGAGGTCGAACGCTGTCTTCCCGCCGAGGGGCGGGCCGAGAGCTAACGCTCCCGGCCCGCCGAGCTCCTCGGACGAGACTGAGTTGATCAGCGTGTTCGGGCGGCGGACGAGGCCCTTCGTCGCTTGATCACGTTGTGCGGGTTGAGGACGAACTTCTTGCTTGCTCCCTTGTCGAAGTCCTTGTAGCCCTTGGGGGCATCGTCCAGTGGGATCACCGTCGCGTTGACCGCGTTGGCGATTTGGACGCGATCGTTGAGGATCGCGTTCATCAGACCGCGGTGGTAACGCATGACCGGACACTGCCCGGTCGTGAACGAGTGCGACTTGGCCCACCCGAGGCCGAGCCGAATCGACAAACTGCCGACCTTCGCCGCCTCGTCGATGCCGCCCGGGTCACCGGTCACGTACAGACCCGGGATGCCGAGCTGGCCACCCGCTCGAGTAACGTCCATGATCGAATTGAGGACGGTCGCAGGCGCCTCGTGATCCGCGTCCTTCCCGTGTCCGCGCGCCTCGAAGCCGACGGCATCGACTGCAGCGTCCACTTCAGGGACGCCGATGATCTGCTCGATCTGCTCCCCGAGCGTCGCATCCCTGGTTAGGTCGATGGTCTCGCAGCCGAAGCTCTCCGCCTGCTGTAGGCGCTCCTTGATCATGTCGCCGACGATCACGACGGCCGCCCCGAGGAACTGCGCCGAGTGCGCGGCCGCCAGCCCGACCGGGCCCGCGCCGGCGATGTAGACCGTCGAGCCGGGGCCCACGCCTGCTGTGTATGCGCCGTGGAATCCAGTCGGGAAGATGTCCGACAGCATCGTCAGGTCGAGGATCTTCTCCATCGCCTGGTCCTTGTCGGGGAACTTGAGCAGGTTCCAGTCGGCGTACGGGACCATTACGTACTCGGCCTGGCCACCGACCCAGCCGCCCATGTCGACATAGCCGTAAGCCGAGCCCGGACGGTCAGGGTTGACGTTGAGGCAGATACCGGTCTTGCCCTCCTTGCAGTTGCGACAGCGTCCGCAGGCGATGTTGAAGGGGACCGAGACTAGGTCTCCCTTCTTGATGAACTCGACATCGCGGCCGAGCTCGATCACCTCGCCGGTGATCTCGTGGCCGAGGATCAGCCCGGACGGGGCTGTCGTTCGTCCTCGGACCATGTGCTGGTCGGATCCACAGATGTTGGTCGAAACGATCTTGAGGATGAC
>DASZCE010000040.1:0-7353 GCA_035943455.1 Gaiellaceae bacterium
CGATCGTCGGGGATTGTTCCTCCGCCGCGTGGGGAGCGTCTCGGAGGGCGCCGGCGTCGTCGTTCAATGAGCGGCGCGAGCCGCGGGACGAGCCACTGACTCCAGCGCGCTTCCGCCGGCTTGCGGTCGGGACCGCGTTCGCGCTCTACGTGATCGTGATCACCGGGTCGCTCGTTCGCCTCACGGGCTCCGGGCTTGGCTGCGAGAGCTGGCCGGGCTGCGAGGAGGGGGCGTTCTTCCCGGCGGAGGACTACCACGCGTTCGTCGAGTTCGGGAATCGGGTGTTCGGCCTCGTTCCGATCGTCCTCTCGATCCTCACCGCCTGGTTTGCGCGTCGCCAGGCCCGCTGGGTGTTCGCCACCGCGGTCGGCGTTGCGTTCCTGACTCTGGTCGAGGCGCCGCTGGGCCTCGCGACGATCCGGTACGACCTTCCGCCCGAGATGGTGATCGTGCACTTCCTGCTCGCCCTGCTCGCGCTCGGCGGCGCGGTTCTGGTCGCCCTGGAGGCGGTACGGGACGAGCGCGGCGCCGCCGCCATTCTCGTCCCCGTCGAGCTGCGCTGGGCGGGGGTCGCCCTCGTGATCGCCTGCCTCGCACTGGTCGTCACCGGCACCTTCTCGACCGCCGCCGGCCCGCATTCCGGCGACCCCGACGTCGTCGAACGGCTCTGGCACCTCGACGACGCGGTCTACCTCCACGTGCGGGTGACGGCGGTCTTCGGCGCGGTCTACCTGTTCGTTCTCGGCCTGCTCGTCGCCCGCCGGAGCATGGCGCCGCGGCTGCTCCGCGTCGCGCTGACGCTCCTCGGCGTCCTTGTCCTCCAGATGGCCGTCGGGGAGCTCCAATGGCGGCTGGAGCTTCCGTGGGGCATCGTGGCCGTCCACGTGGCGCTGGCGGCCGCCGTCTGGGTGTTGACGGTCACGCTCGTCGCCATGCTGTGGCGCCCGCCGGCCTGGTTGACCCCGGGTAATCTGAGTCGATGGCAGACGCCCTTCGCATCCACGAGCGACCAAACCTCGAGCGTCCGGTCCTGATCTCGGCGTTCCGCGGCTGGAACGACGGCGGTCAGGGCGCGTCGCTCGCCGCCGGCTATCTCGCCCGGCTCTGGGACGCCGAGCGGATTGCCGACATCGATCCGGAGGAGTTCTTCGACTTCCAGGCTACGCGGCCCCACGTCAGGCTTCGCGATGGGCTGACGCGGGAGATCGACTGGCCCGAGACAGCGTTCTACCGTGCGCGGCCAGACGGCCTCGGACGTGACGTCGTCCTGCTGCTCGGGATCGAGCCGAATCTGCGGTGGCGGGCGTTCACCGATCTGGTCGCCGAGTTCGCGTCCGAGCTCGGCGTCGAGCTCTTCGTCAGCCTCGGGTCGCTCTTGGCAGACGTCCCCCACACGCGGCCGTGCCCGGTGACCGGGAGCGCAAGTGATCCCGAGCTCGTCGAGCGCCTCGGCCTACAGGCGTCTCGCTACGAAGGTCCGACAGGCATCGTCGGTGTTCTCCACGACGCCTGCCGACGCGCGAACGTTCCTTCCGTGAGCTTCTGGGCCGCCGTGCCGCACTACGTCTCGCTGACGCCGAGCCCGCGTGCGGCGCTTGCGCTCTGCGAGCGGCTGGGATCCCTCCTCGACATCGAGATCGACGTCCGAGAGCTGAGCGAGGCCGCGGACGGCTACGTCGAGCAGGTGAGTCGCGCCGTGGCGACGGATGCAGATACGCAGGCGTACGTGGAGGAGCTGGAGTCGCGGTCGGACGAGCTCGACGAGTCGGAGCTGCCGTCGGGGGACGCGCTCGCCGCGGAGCTGACGCGATTCCTCCGCGAGCGCGACCGCGAGAACGGACCGCCGGACGCGGCCACCGAGCAGTAGCGAAGCGCGGCTTCGCCTTTCCCCAGAACCCTCAGCCCGTTGAGGGTGGTCGAGGGTTGGCTACGAGGGAGTCGGCGTCGCCTCCGGCTCTTCCGCGGCCTGCGCTGACGGCTGGTCGCCGTTCTGGGCCGCGGCCTGCTCCTGTGCCTTCTTGCCTCTCTTCTTCCGGCGCCGGCGGCGCCGCGAGCGCGACTGGAGCTTCGGTTGCGGCAGATTCTCCGCGAGCGCGGCGGCGACCTCCTCGACCGAGCCGAGCTCCTCGCGCGCCGCTTCGATCAGCCTCGTGGCTCTGGGCGTGTACCCCTCGGCCGAGGCGAGCAGTGCCGCCCCGACCTCGAGCGGAAGCTCCTTTGCCGTCTGCACGAGCTTCGATGCGTTCTCCTCATGGCGATGACCCCGTGAGTTCGCCAAGGCACCGAGCAGTCGCTTCGCCTCCGGGTACTCCGCGCTCGCGCGGCGATCCTGGATCTTCCGCGTCGCCCGGGCCAGACGCCACGTCCAGCGCCAGAGAATCTGTTCGGGGGCATCAACCTTCTTGTCGGCGAGGCCGCGAAGGAGGATGCGGATGCCCTGCGCGCGGTCCTTCTCCCAGGTCGGCGCCTGCGTCACGAGCGTCACGAGATCGTCGAAGCTGGCGCGGTCGACGGCCATCGCGACGCGGTCCGCGAGCGCCGTCATCCGCAAGCGGCGGTTCGGGTTCTCGGCCGCGCACGTGAACAGAAACTGTTCGAGCGCGCCGCGTGTGGTACCGGCCTCGGTCAGCTTCTTCGCGAAGTCGACGCGCTCCTCGAACCGAACCTGGCGACCTGCGATCGTCGCCCAGAACCGCTGCTCCTCGTCGTCGAGGTAGCGGGGGTCGATCCGCTGCCACTCGCGGGCGATCACCGAGAGACGCCGGCGAACGTCGGGCGTGACCGGCACGAGCCAGGGTGCGGGCGAAAGCTTCCGGCGTGCGCGGCGCTGCGCCCGCCGTCGCGGCGCCGGCGTCACCCTTGCGCCCTCGCGGTAGAAGTCCGCGTCCAGCAGGCTGTGGAGCGAGATCACGCGTTCGTTGTGCGTCGCACCCTTCGGCACGAAGTCGACGACGATGCCGGCCTCCTTACGTTGATGGAGCCGCATGATCCGTCCGATCCGCTGCTGGTAGACGCGGCGGCTCGCGGTCGGCGCCAAGTGCATGCACACCGTCGCGCGAGGTGAGTTCCAGCCCTCGGCGAGGAGCATCGCGTTGATTAGGATGTCGATCTCGGCTCGCTCGTACGCGGCGAGGACCTCCGCCAGCTTGACCGGCGGCGTACGGCCGCTGACCGCCTCCGCTCTCAGGCCGGCAGCGCGGAACTCGCGAGCGAGGTTGTAGGCGTGGTCGAGGCCGGCGGCGTAGACGATGCCCGGCGTCGAACCGAAGCGGTCACGGTAGAGGCTCGCCGCCGCCTGGTTCAGTGCCTGGTGGTCGAGGACTTCGGCGAGGGCGCGCTCTTCGAAGTCGCCGCCGACGATCGGCACCGAGTTGATCGCCGCCGCAGGCGGGACGCGGAGGCAGCGCAGCGGCGCGATCAGGCCTCTCCGGGCCGCGTCGTGGAGCGGCAGGTCGTCGACCGAGGCCGGGAACACGTCCGAGACCTGCTTCGCGATCAGCTGCTCGGTCGCCGTCATGCCGATGTAGACCGGCTCGGTCAACGTCCGGATCGCGGTGCTCGTCTTCTCTCCGAGGGCCGTGTGCGCCTCGTCGCAGATCACGAGGTGGTAGACGCCCCGTTCGAGATCTTTGACGTGCCGGGCGAACCACGCGTACGTCTGCACCGTGATCAGCTCTTTCCGCGGCGGCCTCTGGCCTCGCGTCACGGCAGGCGCGAGCCGCTCCCCGTAGCCCTCTTCCGTCAGCTCGCGGTTGAACTGGGAGACGAGCAAGCGGCGGTGGGTGAGGATGAGAACGCCCATCGTCCGCGCTGCCTCGACGAAGCCGGCCGCCGCGATCGTCTTCCCGGACGCGGTCGGATGACGGAACCGGTAACGCCGCGCCGCGCCGGGATCGTGAGCCGCGGGCTCGAGCGGCTCGAGCTCGCCGCCGTTCTCGTCTTCCTCGTCCTCGGCCTCGAGCTCGGCGACCTCCTCGGCGGTGAGCGTGCCGTTGCCGTTCGTCTCCGCCGAGCGCTGGTTCGCCGCAATCAGCTCGGTGAGCATTCCGGCGAGGGCGTCGATCTGGTGGCGGCGAAGCTCGGTGCCGGACTTGAGCCTGGGCGGGTGCTCGCTGAGCACTCGCTCGAGCCCCAGCATGAGCGCGTAGCGAATCATCCACTCGGCCGAGGGCTCCCGGCGGCCACCGTCGATCTCCGCGAGCGCGTCGTCGAGTGCTTGCCGGCGGGCCGTGCCCGGTGCCAGCACGCCGTCCGGATCTTCGTCGGGATGGAGAAATGGCTCGCCGGCCCACGCCTCGGCGCGGTCGATGTCCTCGACGAGCGGATGCGTCGCTTGAGTAGGAACCGTGGTCTGCTCGACAGCTTCGTGCAACACGGGCGGCACGTCGCAGTGCCGCAACCTCCGAGAAGATTGCGCTCGCTCAGTCCCCCGTGCGAGCGCTGTGGACGCAGTGTACCGGAATTTCAGTCGGCCGCTACGGCGAACGGTTCTTCGGCGCCGGCGCCTCGCTCGCCCTTCCGGACGCGGCCCATTCGGTCACGTCCCGGGCCAGGTCCGGAGCAGCCATGGGCCCATGGAGCGGTTCGTCGAGCCCGCTTCGTGCCTTACGAATTGGCTCCCCGCTGTCCCCGAACGGCATGTCCACTTCTTTACGGAACCTGGTTCCGTTAAGGATCGTCGAGGGGCTGGACCGTATGCTCAGGGCGTGGCCTGGCAGGAGCACCTCGAGCGCGAGGCGGGCCGGTACGAGGACGGCGAGCGACGTCTCCCAGATGCGGAAGACGACGATGCGCGCCAGCGGCAACTGACGCGGCTCGGCAACGCGGCCGGAGGCGCCGGCCTCGCACTCCTGATGCTCGGCCGCCGGCAGGAAGCCGCCGAGTGGTTCGACCGAGCCGTCCGCTGCTACCGCGAGAGCTACGAGCACGCCCCGCCCGGCAGCTGGGGACGCCCAATCGGCGCATTGAAGGCGCGGATCCTCGCCGGGGACTGGCCCGGAGCCGAGGAGGAGGCGCGCTGGGCGCTTGCCGAGGGAGCGGTGGAGAGCGACTCGCCCATCGGACGCTACGCCGCGGCGCTTGCCCTTCTCACGCTCGGTCAGGACGAGGACGCCCGTCCGCTCGCCGCCTCGATCCGCGAACGCAAAGACTTTCCGCACGACGTCGCGGACGCGCTAGCCACGATCGCCGCCGAGGACCAGCTCGGCTACGTCTACGCAGTCGAGAGCGTGCTGAAGTCGTTCGAGCACCGAGACGAGTACCTCGAGGACATTCCCGTCGCGGATACCGTGATCGTGTTGCAGGCGCTTGCCGGGCGGCGGGGGATCGCCGCCGACCTCACCTCGCCGCTCCTTCCAGGCGCTAGCGCTGCTCCGGCACGCGAGGATGCATGATCGCGGTGATCGTCAGCGTCTCCTCGCCCTCGCTCTCGTCCTCGAGCTCTTCGAAGGTCGGTACCAGGTCGGACAGCACCTCGAGCGCCTTGTCGGCTGAGACGCGGGCGTTGATCCGGACGAACCGGAACTGCCCGGACTCGGCGTAGGCATTCCAGCCCTTCTGGACGTCCTCGACCACGGTCGCCTGCAGCTCCGATGGGCCCGCAGAGACAAGCTCCGGCGCGACCTTGAGCGTCTTCGCCGCCGCCCGGTACGGCTTCTCGCGCCCCTTCTCGGTCGCCACCTGCTGGATCAGGCCGCACTTGAGCAGCATGCGGACGTGGAAGTGGAGATGGCCCGGATCGACCCCGAGCTTCTGCGCGAGCTCTCGGTTCGACATCGGCATGTCCGTCTCGCCCAGCGCCTCGAGGACCCGAAGGCGCAGCGGGTGCCCGAGCGCCTTCAGCTGCTCTGGTCGGTCGATCGTCAAGACGTCCGGAATAGGAGGTTGTTGTGGCGCGGGCGTGCTCATCGCCGCTATTTATACGCGTTTGGCAACGTGTGTCTACCCCTTTAGCGCAGATGCCGCTGTTTCATCGAGGAATGCATAGGTCGTTCCGCTCTTCGACCGGACGAGGCTCGCAGGGGTCGCCGGGCTCGGCCGCTCGCCGAACGCGCGGCGGACGGCGTCGGCCTTGTCCGCGCCCACGGCGAGGAAGAGAACGACGCGGGCGTCGCGCAAGGGGGCGAGCGTCAGCGTGACCCGGTCGAGATCCGGTCGGCGCACGGCGACCGCCCGCCGGATCTCGTCCTCCAACGCCGGGTCGTTCGGGAAGAGCGAGGCTGTATGTCCATCGGCCCCGATCCCAAGCAGGACGACGTCGAGGACGACGCCGCGGAGCTCGAGCTCGTACTCGGCGGCGGCGTCGTCGGGAGGAAGCTCTCCCCGAATCCTGTGCTCGACTGCCGGGCCGGTCTGCAGACGGTGGAGCAGCCGCTCACGGACGAGGCGGTAGTTCGACCGCTCGTCGTCGGGAACGACGCAGCGCTCGTCGGCGAACCAGAGCTCCGTCCGCCTCCAGTCCGGTTGCAGGCTCGCGGCGACCTCGTACGCCGGTCCGGGCGTCGAGCCGCCGGAGACGGCGAGGTGCCCGCCCTGCGCGGCCGCCTCGGCCAGCAGCCCGGCGGCGGCACGCCGGGCGGCGTCGGCGCTCGGCGAGACGCGAAGCTCGACGTCGCCGGACGGCGTCAACTCTCGCCGGCGGCGAGCTCGCGGCCCCGGTCCATCGCCGCCTGGATCGCGTTCAGGAATGCCGCCCGCACCCCGGCCTGTTCCAGCTCGCGGATCGCCCGGATCGTCGTCCCGCCCGGCGAGGTGACCATCTCGCGTAGCTCGACCGGATGCATCTTCTCGTCGCGCAGGAGCTTCGCCGTCCCGAGCATCGTCTGGACGACGAGCTCGGTTGTGTCCTCGCGCGAGAGACCGAGGAGAATCCCGGCTTCGATCATCGCTTCCGCGAGGAGCGCGAAGTACGCCGGCCCGGAGCCGGAGACAGCCGTGACGGCGTCCATATAGCGCTCCGGCACGCGTACGACCCGCCCGACGTGCAGCAGGACGTCTTCCGCGAGCGCAAGGTGGTCGTCGCTCGCATGCGCGCCGGCGCAGAGCCCCGCGACGCCCTCGTGCACCGTTGCCGGCGTGTTGGGCATCGCTCGCAGCACTGGCACGCCGGACGCGATCCGCTCCTCGATCGCGCTGGTGGGGATCGCCGCCGCGATCGAGAGCACGGTCTGCTCCCGCGCAAGGATCCCTCCGATCTCGCCGAGCAGCGAATCGAAGTCCTGCGGCTTGACGGCGATGACGACGAGCGCGGCGCCCCGCACGGCATCCGGGTTGGAGGTCGTGGCACGGATCCCGTACCGCTCCTCCAGCTCCCTCGCGCGCTCCTCCCGCCGCACCGTCGCGGCGATCTCGTCC
>DASZCE010000041.1:0-2293 GCA_035943455.1 Gaiellaceae bacterium
CGGCCGCCCCGGATCAAGACGACGGAGTGCTCCTGGAGGTTGTGCCCCTCGCCCGGGATGTAGGTTGTGACCTCCATCCCGTTCGTCAACCGTACGCGCGCGACCTTGCGGAGGGCCGAGTTCGGCTTCTTCGGCGTGGTCGTATACACGCGCGTGCAGACGCCGCGCTTCTGTGGCGCGCCGCGGAGAGCAGGGGTCTTGGTCTTCGTTTTGGGCTTGACCCGACCCTTGCGCACAAGCTGGTTGACGGTGGGCATTTGCTCCTTTCGAGGAGTTTCTGACAGCGCAAAAGTTGGCGAGGGGCGATGCCCCTGCCAACCGGCCGCGGCATGGTAGCAAAGGGCCTTGCACGGAGAGATCCCGCGATCACCGCCGTGCGGCCCATAGCCAGATCATCGAAAGGGAATTACAGTGAGGTGAGCGGGGCGCTATTCAGGCGACTGCGGCCGGCCTGGAGAGAGGATGGACGTGAGAACATGACGAACGGGGGCACGCTCCGATGAGCGATCCCCTTCTCTGGGCGATCTTCGGCGCCGGGATCGGCATCGTCGCCCTCGCGTTCTTCGTGTTGCTCATGCGGGAGCGCCGGGCGGCCGACGAGCGCTTTGCCGCTGTGATGGAGGAGGTCACCACCCGCATGGACCGGGCGGTGAGAGATCTTCAGGCGGCCGTCGATCGCACCCACGACGACGATCAGCGCGCCCGAATCCTGGGCGAGCTCGCGGGAACGATCGATCTCGACGAGGTGCTCGCGCGCGTGCTGGAAGCGGCCGGCGCCATCCGGGGCGTCGACGCGGCGCTCGTCACCGTCGCCAGTGTCGGCGGCGAGAAGCCCATCGTCGCCACGGTCGGGCTTTCGCCCGAAGAGGCGGAGACACAGGCACTGGCCGGTCCTCCGGACGGCCGCGCTGCCTCGATGACGATCTCGTACGAGTATCCGCCGGGCGCGGCGGCGAACGGCGACGTGATCCAGCACGGCGTTGCCGTCCCGATCCCCGGCGAGACGTCAACGGTTGGATATCTCACCGTCTTCAGCCGCGCTCCTGCGCACGCGTTCAACGACGCCGACCGGCAGTCCCTCGACGATCTCGCGAGACGCGCGGGCCCGGCGATCGAGAACGCGAGTCGCTTCCGCGAGGCTCGTCAACTCGCCGATCTCGATGCGCTGACGGGTCTCCACAACCGCCGCTACTTCCACGAGACGCTCGGGCGGGAAGTCGCCCGCGCGCACCGGTATGGACGGCGACTCGCGCTCGTCGTCTTCGACCTCGACGACTTCAAGGCGATCAACGACCGGATCGGTCACCTCGCAGGGGACGGCGTCCTCGCCGAGGTGGCAGAGCGAGTTCGAACGGTGGTCCGCTCGGCCGACATCGCCTGCCGCGTCGGCGGCGACGAGTTCGGGATCATCCTCCCGGAGTCGACCCTGGCCGACGCCGAGCAGCTCTCCCATCGCATGCAGGCCGCGGTGGCCTCGAAACCGATCGGAGATGCCGGGACGCTGCAGCTCTCGGCGGGAGCGGCCGAGCTCCAGCCGGAGGACGACGCGACGCGATTCTTCGAGCGGGCCGACGACGCGCTCTACCGAGCCAAGGAATCGGGCAAGGCCGAGGTGGTGGCGGCGGGTCCGAGCGCCGCGCCGCCCTTCGAGGACGAAGACATCGGCGGCCGAGCGATCGGCCCGGCAAGCTAATCCGGCGCCCCGCCGGCCTGGGCCGGTCGAGGCGCGGACGACGCCGCTTGTCTTCGCGCACCAGGCCGCAACCAGGCCGGCGTTAACGGAACCTGGTCCCGTAAGCGCCTCGGAGGCTGCGGACGGCGGCCTAGCGAGGCCGCGCTCCCGCCGGCGTCTTAACGGAACCTGGTTCAGTAAAGGGCGCAGCGCAAAGGCGGGGTCGTGGCTGCGAGCCGCCGGGCGCCGAGGACCGCGGGTCGCGCCGTCGGACCCGTCGACGGATCCACGGCCGAACATGTCCGCCCGGTGTCCTTCCGGATGCGCTCCACAGGAGATCCGTGCGAATCCCGCCGATCAACTGAGCGGACACGTCCGCTCGGGCCGCGTCCTGGGGTCAGACCCGTGGACCCGCCGCAAGACCTGACCCCGTCGGATGAGGCGGCTCCCGCCCTCGGTGGGCCAAGTCAGTCATTGCCTCTCTTGGCACGCTGCGATCGGCCGCCGAAGCGCGGCTTTGCCGCGCGGGAGGCTCACTTCGAACGAAAGGGCCTTGACCAGACCACGAGCCGCCGGCTCAGCCGACGGCTGAATTAGGAAGACATCCGCAAGGAGGGGGAT
>DASZCE010000042.1:0-1886 GCA_035943455.1 Gaiellaceae bacterium
GAAGGCGACCGACTCCAGCAGCCCGATCGGGATGTCGATCGCGACCCGCGCACCGCTGTCCGCCCGCAACCGGGCGATCTCGCCGACGTCGCCGAGGAGCATGAGCCGCGTTTCCCATCCCTCGAACACGCACGCGACCGCCCAGCCGCCGCGCGCCCCGTCGGCGCCGACTGCCACCAGCCGCGATCCGCCGCCAGATCCCATCCAGGCCGATCATGACTTCGCCGGCACGAACGAGTCCACCAGCGCGACGCTGGCGCGGTGCGAGATCGAGATGTTGCGCGGGTTCGACTGCGTCCACCGGATCCCGAGCCGCTCGCAGTACTCGCAAAACAAGCCCCGGATGTCGGCTGACCGGTTCGAGAAGAACCAGCGCGGATACGCGTACTCCGCTACCCGCCCGCTCGGCAGCAGCGTCGAGAAGCGGTTGACGGTCCGGCAGCCGTCCGAGTGCAGCAGCCCACGCAGGAACTCGCGCGGGAACCGGTCGACGACCTCCCGCTGCCAGTCGGCCAGCTCGATCCGCCGGTTGTGCTTGCGCCCCGGGCCGTGCTGCGGGAAGACGTCGGTCCAGTGCTTCCAGGCGGACATGAGCCGCACGCAGCGTTTGCCGGATGGCCGATAGCGGCCGACGTGCGGATTGAGCGAGACGAGGATCAGCGCCGCCCAGCAGTCCTCGATCAGCTGCGGGTAGTCCGTCGCGCACGCGATGACGAGCTGAGCGCCACCTCGCGGTTTGCGCACGATCCAGCCGTCGCCGAGATAGAGGCCGAGCAGATAGCTGTATGAGGGCGGATCGGGCGGGTGCCACGAGAACGGCATAGAACGTATGTTCGAGGAACGTCCGGACGGACCGCGGTCTACAATCGCCCACAGCTCAGCTCCCTCGGGGGACTGGTGTAACGGCAACATCGGGGTCTCCAAAACCCTGGCTCGAGGTTCGATTCCTCGGTCCCCCGCTCAGATCCGCGCGACCTCGGCTCCGCCCGTCCGTTTCCGCCGTATACACGCACTCGCGAGCGACATCGAGGGGACGGTGCTGGCCGGCCACCGCATCGAGGCGGTCGTCGGCCGCGGCGGCATGGGCGTCGTCTACCGCGCCACGCAGCTCGACCTCGACCGCACCGTCGCCATGAAGGTGATCGCCGCCGAGCTGCTCGAGGACGACGCGGCGCGGCGGCGGTTCCTGCAGGAGTCGCGGCTGGCGGCCTCGATCGATCACCCGCACGTGATCCCGATCCACGCGGCCGGCGAGCGGGACGGGGTGCCGTATCTGGTGATGCAGTACATCGCGGGCGACGACGCGCGCGGCCTGGTGCGCCGTGTCGGACCCGTTGACCCCGCGCGGGCGGCGCGCATCGTCGCCCAGGTGGCCGAGGCACTCGACGCCGCCCACGCCGCCGGCCTCGTGCATCGCGACGTCAAGCCGGCCAACGTGCTGCTCGCCGTCGGCGACCACGCCTACCTGACCGACTTCGGCCTCAGCCGACACCTGCGCTCGACGTCCGGCCCGACCGCGTCCGGCCGCTGGGTCGGAACTGCCGACTACGTCGCGCCCGAGCAGATCCGCGGCGGCCACGTCGACGCGCGCGCCGACGTCTACGCGCTCGGCTGCGTGCTGTTCTTCCTGCTGACCGGCGAGGTGCCGTTCCCGCGCCTCGACGACGAGGCTCGCCTGTGGGCGCACCTCACCGAGCCGCCGCGCCGCGTCTCGGTCGTCGCCTCGTCCGTGCCGCACGCCTTCGACGCCGTCATCGAGCGCGCGCTGGCGAAGGCGCCGGACGACCGCTACCCGTCGGCCGGCGACCTGGGCCGCGCCGCGCTGGCGGCGGCGGAAGGCCGCCACGTGACCGAGACCGAGCGCACCGTAGCCCGCGGGGCGGCCG
>DASZCE010000043.1:0-3985 GCA_035943455.1 Gaiellaceae bacterium
GCCATCGAGAGCGGCGGTGACGGGCCCGCCTCGATCGAGGTTTCGGCCGGCTCGGTCTGGGTCGCGAACCGCAACAGCAACACGGTCACGCGGCTCGATCCGCAAACGAACCAAGTCCTCGCATCCGTGCCCGTCGGCGGGATGCCGGGGTGGCACGCCGTGGCGCCGGACGAAACGATCTTCGTGCCGAATAACAGCGACAACACGGTGTCCAGGATCGATCCGGAGAGCAACTCGGTGATCCAGACGATTCGCGTGGGCGCCGGGCCGCTCGTCGTGCGGCCGGCATTTGGAGACCTCTGGCTCGGCCATCTCCGCGGCTCCAGCGTCTGGCGTTTCCGCGTGGCTCGAACGACCTAAAGCGATCACCGGCCCATGCCGATGAGTGCCGGGTCGCGGCATGGACCTCAACGATCTTCTTCTCGGCGCCGTCAACGCCGGCGCCACCGACGTCCACCTGAAACTCGGCCGTCCGCCGATTCTTCGCCGCGACGGCGCACTCGTCCCGCTCGACACCTGGAACGCGCTGACGCCGTCTGACCTCGAGTCCGTCCTCGCCACGGTGACCGCGGTGAACCGTCAGAAGGAGGCGGACTTCCGCGCCACCGGCGAGCTCGACATTGCGTACACGAGCAACGACCTCACGCGCTACCGCGTCAACGGTTTCCTTCAGCGCGGCGCGATCTCGTTCGCGTTCCGCGTGATCCCGAAAGACATCCCCGACTTCGCGAAGCTGCGGATGCCCAAGGGCGTCGAGCGGCTCGCGAACGAGCACCGGGGGCTCGTGCTCGTCACGGGGGCGACCGGCTCGGGGAAGACGACGACGCTCGCAGCGATGCTCGGCCACATCAACCGGACAAGGCGGCAGCACATCGTCACGATCGAGGACCCGATCGAGATCCTGCACGAGGACCACGCCTGCATCGTCAACCAGCGCGAGGTCGGCCTCGACACGCAGTCTTTCCAGCAGGCGCTGCGGCGGGCGCTGCGGCAGGACCCGGACGTGATCCTCATCGGTGAGCTTCGCGATGCGGAGACCGCCGAGACCGCGCTCCAGGCCGCCGAATCCGGCCACCTGGTCTTCTCGACGATGCACACCGTGGACGCGGCCGAGACGATCGGCCGGATGACGGAGTTCTTCCCAGGCGTGAAGCAGCCGCAGATCCGCTCGATCCTCGCCGGCGTGCTTCGCGGCGTCATCAGCCAGCGTCTGCTTCCGCGTGCAGGCGGCGGGCGCGTCGCCGCGGTCGAGGTGATGGTGACGAACGCGCGGATCGCGGATCTGATCCGCGACGCACGGCCCGACGAGATCCACGATGCGATCGAAGAGGGCGAGTACTTCGACATGCAGACGTTTGCCCAGGCGCTGATCAGGCTGGTCGTCAGCGGCGAGATCGATCGCGAGGTCGCGGCCAACGCCGCCACGAACCGCCACGACTTCCTCGTGGCGCTCGAGCGGGCGGAGAAGCAAAAGGTTGCAGACCAGCGCGCCGCCGAAGAGGCCGCAAAGCCCGAGCCGGCGCCGCTCCTGGGAGCGGAAGCGGCCACGGGCCAGGTTCTGCCGGGCCTGCGCGTCGTCCACGAGCCTACGCAGCAATGACCCGCGTTGCTGCGCTTGCGGCGGCGCTCGCGCTGGTCGGTGCGACGGGCGCCTCCGGCGCCTCCGGTCCCGTCTTCACGGTGGTCGGCGCGAGTCCGGCGCTGCCGAGCGCGGACGTGCCCAACACGCCTGGCTCGGTCGCGCTGCCGCCTGAGTTCACGACGCGGCCGATGGTGACGCGGACGATGAGCTTCGGCGAGCTCAACGCGCTCTGGCACCGCGCGGGAGCGGCGTACGGGATTCCCTGGCAGGTGCTCGCCGCGATCAACAAGATCGAGTCGAACTTCGGCCGCAACATGGGGCCGAGCTCGGCCGGCGCGGTCGGCTGGATGCAGTTCATGCCGTCGACATGGCTGCGCTGGGGAACGGATGCCACGGGCGACGGCATCGCCGACCCCTGGGATCCAGAGGACGCGGTCTTCTCGGCGGCGCGGTACCTCGCCGCCGCCGGCGGCCGTGAGGATCTCGCCCGCGGCGTCTTCGCCTACAACCACGCCGATTGGTACGTCCGGGACGTGCTCGCCCTCGCGGACGTTTACGGCAACGGCGGCGGCGTGCTCACCTTCAACCTCGATCGCATGCAGCTCCGGCTCGACGACGCCCGCGAGGAGGTGTCGAAGGCCAATCGCGCGCTGGTCCGGGCGCTGCGCATGGCACGCGCGGCGCGACGCGCCGAAGCGCGCGTCGCGCGGAAGCTCGCGCGCACGACGTTGCTCTCCGACCGCCTCGTCCTCGAGCAACGGGCCTACCGCGCCGGCCTGCGAGCCGACCGGGCGGCGGAGCAGGTCGCCGAGAGACGCGAGGCCTTGGACGCCGCTCGTTCCGCGCTCGACGCTGCGCGCGCCGGCGTCTCACCGACGATGAATCCGGCTGCCGGAGCGTTGCTCGGCTCTCCCGCAGTCACGGCCGGCTACGCCTTCCCCGTCGGCGGCGGCCCTGGCCAGGTCAGCGTCGGCCACCACCACCACGATTACCCCGCCGCGGACATCGCGGCTCCGCAAGGCGCTCCGCTCTACGCGCTCGCCGATGGGTTCGTCCAGGACGCGTGGCCGACCGGCGCCGGCGCCTGTGGCATTGGGTTCAAGATGCTTGCCGGCGACGGCCGCACCTGGACGTACTGTCACCTCTCCTACCTCGAGCCGGCGGTCGTCGCCGGTGCGGCCCTCTCCATGGGAGCCCCTGTTGGTCTGGTCGGGTCGACGGGTCACTCGACGGGCCCACACCTGCACCTCCAGACGGGTCCCGAGCTCACGTATCCGCAGGAGGAGCCGTGGTTCCGAGCGTTCGCCGGGACGGCGTTCACCTGGCAGGACGAGCCTCCGGCCCCCGGCGGCCACGAAGAGCTCTGGCCCGTCTCCGCGCTTGCGCCGAGCGCCGTCTTTGCCGTCGTCGATCAGCCGGTGTTCGAGGTCGTCGAGGCGGAGGCGCCGCCTGAAGACGGCGTCGTCGAGTTCACGCTGAACTCTTAAGCCCCGGGGCGAATCTGCCGAAACCTATACCCAAGCTGTGGCGGCCCGGCTGACATCCCTGCTCCCGCGCGTCGTTGCGCTGACGGCGATCCTCGTGCTCGCCTCGGCGACGATCTCGTTCGCGGCCGAGAACACGCTGCTCGCGCCGGCGCCTGCACCGGAGCCGGCGGCGGTCGCGCCGCCGCTCGTCACCGTCCCGGACGTTCGCGGGCAGGCATACGTCTTCGCGAAGGGCACGCTCGAGGAAGGCGGCTTCGCGTGGCGCGTGACCGGGCCGGTGCAGGGGTACCCGGCGAACACCGTCGTCTCCCAGACGCCTGCGCCCGGGACCCGGGTGATCGACACCGGCCTCCCGACGATCTCGCTTGCGCTGGAACGAAACAACCAGTACGCGCAGGAGGGCATGCCGGAGAACGCCTCGCCCTACGCCGGGACCAGGATTCGGTTGCTGCAGAGGCCGAAGGTGGAGCAAGGGGCCGCCGCGAAGCCGAAGGCGAAGCCCGCTGCGAAGCCGAAGGCGAAGCCCGCTGCCAAGCCGAAGGCAAAGCCGGCGGCGAAGCCGATCGCAAAGCGGGCGGCGAAGCCCAAGCGCAAGCCAGTCGCCCGGCCGAAGCCGAAGCCGACCGCGACGCCACCGACGAAGCCGTCGACGGGGCGGCCGCCCGCTTTTACGGCGGCCGGAGCGCCGAAGGAGCCTCGTGACGAGATCGCGCTGCCCGAGCGCGCGCGGCGGCTCGAAGCCTGGCTGGATCGGCATCCGAGGCCGACGAACGCCAACGTCGGGCACTGGCTCTACCAGCACGAATGGATCGTCACCGGAGCCCGGTTCGGCTGGTGGCACGGGGCCGAGGCGCTCGAGATCCTGATCCGCGTCGACGAGCGGGTTCAGCGCCGCTGGGGCGTCGGCGCCAAGAGT
>DASZCE010000044.1:0-3135 GCA_035943455.1 Gaiellaceae bacterium
CTGCCGGACGAGCCTCCTTCGGACGCGTCTCCACCCGGTAGCGAGGACACTCGTCGGTCAAGAGCGCCGCCCGGATGTCGCCGACGATCTCGCCGCCGTCGAATACCCGTAGCTCCGCGGTGTCCGTCACCTCGCCGATCACCGCGTGCGCGAGCTCCCAACGCCGGCAGACCGCGAGCACGTCCTCGAGCCGTTCGGGCCGCGCAACGGCGACCATCCGCTCCTGGCTCTCCGAGATCACGATCTCCCAGGGCTCGAGGTCGTCCTCGCGGAGCGGTACCCGATCCAGGTCGACGTCGACGCCGGCGCCGTCGCGGGCCATCTCCGCGAGTGCGGACGCGAGGCCCGCAGCGCCGCAATCCTGCAACGAGTCGACGAGACCGAGCTCGACAAGGTCTTGGCTCGCCTCGATCAGCTTCTTGCCGGTGAACGGGTCTCCGATCTGGACGCTGGGACGCTTGTCGGCATCCTCCTCGCCGAGCTCCTGGCTCGCGAGCACGCTTGCGCCGCCGATGCCATCGCGCCCCGTCGTCGCCCCGTAGAGCACGACCGCGCTCCCGATCCCGGTCGCCCCTGCTCGTGTCAGCCGCTCGGTCGGGAGCAACCCGACGCACATCGCGTTGACGAGGCAGTTGCCGCGGTAGGCGTCGTCGAAGACGGCTTCGCCACCGACGGTCGGCACGCCGACGCAGTTCCCGTACGCGCCGATTCCGGAGACCGCCCGCTCGAACATCCAGCCGGGCTCGGCGAAGCGCAGGCCGTCGAGGAGAGCGATCGGACGTGCCCCCATGGCGACGATGTCGCGGAGAATCCCGCCGATCCCCGTCGCCGCACCCTGGAAGGGCTCGACGGCCGAAGGATGGTTGTGGCTCTCGACCTTGAACGCCACCGCCTCGCCGTCGCCGAGGTCGAGCACGCCGGCGTTCTCGCCGGGTCCCTGCAGAACGCGTTCGCCGCTCGAGGGCAGCCGCTTCAGGAGCCGCGCCGAATGCTTGTAGCCGCAGTGCTCGGACCAGAGCAGCGAGAAGACTGCGAGCTCGAAGTGGTTCGGCTCCCGCTCGAGCAGGTCACAGATACGGTCGAACTCCTCGTCCGTGAGGCCGAGGGCACGATGCAGCGGCTGCTCGACGACCCGCGTCAGGGCTCTGAGAATAGATGCTGCGACGGACGCGTTAGGTTGGAAGAGTGGGGCGCGGGTATCCGACCATGCTGCTGGGCCTGGCGGCGATCTGGGGCTCGTCGTTCATGTTCATCAAGATCGCCGTCGACGAGCTTTCGCCTGCGGCGACGATGCTCGGCCGCTGTCTGGTTGCGGCGATCATCCTCGGAGCGATCCTGGCGGCGCGGCGGGGCTTCGTCCAAGCCGTTCGCTGTCTGCGCGACTTCGGCCGCGCCGGCGTCGTGCTGGGGATCGTCAGCACCGCGCTGCCGTTCTGGTTGATCGCCTGGGGCGAGACGCGAATCGACTCGGGGATCGCCGCAATCGCCAACGCCTCGATGCCGATCTTCGTTGTCCTGCTCGCGATCAGGTTCGCGCCGGGCGAGCGCGCCGGCGGCTGGCAGGCATTCGGGATCGCCCTCGGCATCATTGGCGTCGGCGTCCTCGCCGGCGTCGATCCCCAGGGTGGCTGGTCGGGAGTAATCGGGACCCTCGCCGTCGTGCTCGCCTCGACCTCGTACGCAGTGAGCACGCTCTATAGCCAGCGCAAGCTCGGTGACTCATCAGGCTTGCTCGTATCGACGGCGTCCGCGTTCTGGGGAACGATCGTGCTGCTGCCGTTCGGGATCGCTCAGGCGCCGAGCGCCCTTCCGAGCTGGGAGGCGCTCGGATCGATCGCGATGCTCGGCGCCTTCGGTACCGCCGTCGGCCTCTTGATGTTCCTCTACATGATCGAGCACTACGGGTCGGCGCGCGCCAGCCTGGTCGTCTATCTGTTGCCCGTCACGGCCCTCCTCTACGGCGCGCTTCTGCTCGACGAGCCGGTCCGCGTGACCGCGATCGCCGGACTCGTGCTGATCCTCGCGGGTGTCGCGCTCGGCTCCGGCGCCGTCCGGCCGATCAGACGGCGGCAGCCCGTGCCTGCGCCCACGCCGTGATCGAAGGCAACGGCCTCCGCCTCCGGCGCGCGAGCGAGGAGGACGTCGAGTTCGTCGTCGGCTTGCTGAACGACGTGGACGTCGAGCCGTTTCTCGCCGCCTCCCGCCCGCGTGACCGGGAGAGCGTGCTCGAGGAGATCCGCGAGTCGGAGCGTTCGCCCGACGAGAAGGGCGTGTTCGTGATCGAGGTCCCCGAGGGCGACGGCTGGACCCGCGCCGGGATGATGGAGTTCGCGCTCGCCAACCGGCGCAGCCGGATCGCGAATCTCGGCGGGCTGGCCGTGCACCCGGATTTCCGCGGGCGGCGGCTCTCGGACGAGGCGGCGCGCCTGTTCCAGCGCCACCTGATCTTCGACCTCGACTTCCACCGCCTCCAACTCGAGTGCTACGGGTTCAACGACCGGGCGATCCGCCACGCCGAGCGAGCCGGGTTCGTCCGGGAGGGGGTCAAGCGCAAGGCCTACCAGCGGCACGGCGAGTGGGTCGATGGCGTCCTGTTCGGAGTGATCAGGGAAGACCTGGAGTAATCACCACTCCGTCTCCCTCGCCTGGGGAAACGATGTTCCAACGTCGGGCGCAGGCGTTCCCTTGACGCCGACAGGTCTCGGACACCGGACGACACCCGCAGGCGCCGACCGTCGCCTGGCCCGCGTGGAGCGGCGCGACCGCGCTACTTCGGCAGCTCGACGATGATCCGGCAGCCGTGCGGATTCGCCTCGGCGGCGGCGATCGATCCGCGGTGCAGCTCGACGATCCATCTGGCGATCGCGAGGCCGAGGCCGGCGCCGCCCTCGTCGGCCGAGCGCGCTCGATCCGAGCGGTAGAAGCGTTCGAAGACCCGTTCGAGCTCGTCGGCCGCGATCCCCGGACCCTCGTCGACGACCTCGAGGAGCGGTCGGCCGTTGTTCGCTCGCGCGGTCAGCACGACTCGTCCCGATTCCGGCGAATGCCGGATTGCGTTGGCAACGAGGTTTCCCAGGACTTGACGCATCCGCCCCGGGTCGACGCGCAGGACGAGGTCGGCGGGAAGCGCGAAGG
>DASZCE010000045.1:0-5068 GCA_035943455.1 Gaiellaceae bacterium
CCCCCACGAGCCCCCTCCTCGCATGCGGTCGTTTTCGGTCTTCGGGTGGAAGAGCCGGCTCTTGGGGTGGTGGTCCCACCGTTTCTGTCGCAGGTCGCCCCCCGCGGGGCAAAGCCCCGCTCCGGCCGCGGATGCGGGTGCTCTCCGCGGGGCGTTCAGCAAATAGCCTCCGCCCATGCAGTGGGCGATCTCCGGTGGCGCCGGCTTCCTCGGCCTCCACCTAGCGCGCCGGCTCCGCGCCGCAGGCCACGACGTCCGCTCGCTCGACCTCCTGCCGCTGGATGAGCCCGACGTCGACGTGGCGGAGATCCGCGGTGACGTTCGCGATGACGCCGCCTGCCGGGACCTGGTCGAGGGCGCGCGGATCCTCGTTCACGCGGCCGCAGCGCTGCCGATCCGCGGTTCCCGTCGAGCGATCCGCTCCGTCAATGTCGACGGCACGCTGACGCTGCTCGCCGCCGCCGCCGAGGCCGGTGTGAGGCGCGTCGTTTTCATCTCCTCGACCGCCGTCTACGGCATTCCCGACAGGCACCCGATCGAGGAGGACGACCCGCTCGACGGGGTCGGACACTACGGCGAATCGAAGATCCAGGCAGAGGAGGTGTGCCGCGCCTTCATGCGCCGGGGGCTTGACTGCGTGATCCTCCGCCCGAAGACGTTCATCGGCCCCGAGCGGCTCGGCGTCTTCGAGATCCTGTTCGACTGGATCCGCGAGGGTCGGCGCATCTACATGGTCGGGAACGGCTCGAACCGCTACCAGCTGCTCGCGGTCGAGGATCTCGTCGACGCAGTGATGCTGGCCGCGAGCAAGAGGGCAGCGCGCTGTCAGACCCTTAACATCGGCGCGAAGGAGTTCGGCACCGTGCGCTCGGACCTGCAGGCGCTGATCGACCACGCGGGCTCGTCGAGCCGGCTGACGCCGCTGCCGGTGCGCCCGGCCGAGCTCGCGCTCCGTACGCTCGAGCTCGCCCGGCTCTCACCGCTCGTGGAGTGGCACTACAAGACCGCGAGCCGCGATTCGTTCGTCGACGTCTCGCGCGCCGAGCGCACCCTCGGCTGGAAGCCGCGGCTGTCGAATGCGGACGCGCTCACCGCGACGTACGACTGGTACCTCGTACATCGGGACGAGCTCGGCGATGGCACCGGCGCGACGCATCGCGTCCCGTGGAACCAGCGCGCGCTCGGTGTCTTGAAGAGACTCAGCTGATGGAGCGCGACCATTGGGACGAGCTCTTCGACGAGATCTACCTCACCAGCTACTCGGCGAGGCTCGCCGAGCGGGAGTCGGAAGCTGAGGCGCTGGCCGCCGCCCGGCTCGCCGACCTCGAGCCGCCGGCCGAGATCCTCGATGCGCCGGCGGGCTTCGGGCGACACTCGATCCCGCTCGCCCAGGCCGGCTACCGCGTAACAGGCATCGATCGCTCGGCGGTGCAGCTCGACGAGGCGCGGCGGCGAGCCGGCGACGGCGAGTGGCCGAAATGGGTGCAGGCGGACTTCCGCGCGCTGCCGTTCGAGGACGAGAGCTTCGACGGCGTCCTCAACCTCTTCAGCTCGATCGGCTACCGCGGCGAGGAGGGCGACCGGCACATGCTGGGAGAGCTGCTGCGCGTGCTCAGGCCCGGCGGCGCGCTCGTGATCGAGACGATGCACCGCGATCGCCTCATGGCGATCTTCCTCCCTCATACCTGGGAGCCCCTCGACGGCGAGGGTCTCGTGGCTGAAGCGCGGCGGTTCAACCCGGTCGCCGGAGAGATCGAGACCGAGCACATCGTCGTCACCGGCGCGGCGCGCCGGAGCTTCACCTACACGCTGCGGGTCTACACCGCGACAGAGCTCGTGCGAATGCTGCAGAGCGTCGGCTTCCACGAGATCGAATGCTTCGGCGACTACGACGGCGGCGAGCTCTCGCGTGAGACGAGACTCGTCGTCCGTGCCCGTAAGCCGGCCGCGTAACGATTCGCGGAGGCCCTCGACCACGATGGTGGTCTTCTTCCTCAACCGAGGGAGACGAGCTTCCTCAGGCGCTCGGCATACAGCGGCGCCGCCGGCTCTTCCTCATGGCGGAAGTAGCAATACACCTCGACACCGCTCGCGACGAGTGGCTGGATCCGTTCCGCCCACTCGCGCAACTCGCGATCGGTGTAGGGAGGGTCACGGAGGCGGAGATAGCGGAACGGCGCGTCCGTCTCGAGCTCGTTCACGCGGACGGCGTTCGCCGGGAGTCGGATGTCGCCGTCCCCCCAGGAGTCGTGGCGGAAATCGAAGGCGATCTTGAGCGCAGGATCGATCGACCCAAGTGCCAGCTGGAGGAAGCCTTCGTCGCGCGCCGACCCCACGAGCATCCGGATGGGACCGAGTCGGTCGCCGAGCCGTCGGGCCCGCTCTTCGAACGTCGCGATCTCGCTGAGGCGGTAGGCGTTCAGCTTGGGCGCGAACTTGAACCCTTGCGGCGTGGCCGCCGCCCAGCGCTCGAACTGCTCCTCCGCCGGCAGGCGGTAGCCGGTGGTGTTCAGCTCGACGCTCGGCAACCGCTCGGCGTAGTAGCGAAGGAAGTCCGTTGGTTTCGCTTCGGCCGGATAGAAGGCCGGTCGCCACGAGGGATACGACCAGCCGGAGGTGCCGACATATAGCCCGGATACACTCGACGAGATGGCCGTCACCCCCGAAGTCATAGCCCAGGGCTCGATCCCCGTCCTGGATCACGGCTTCGTGCGCCTCGATCAGGCGATGGCGGACGACCTCTCCGTCGTCAACGGCGCTCGCGTCAGCTTCGCCAAGCACAAGACGGAGATGGACGAGTCCGACGCCGGTCTGATCCGGTTTCTGATGCGCGATCGGCATGGCACTCCGTTTGAGCACAACGCCTTCCGCTTCCACATCCGGGCGCCGATCTTCGTCGCCCGCGAATGGTTCCGACACCGTGTGGGCTCCTTCAACGAGTTCAGCATGAGATACGCGAAGGCGACCGACGACTTCTACATCCCGGCCGCGGAGGACGTCCGTACGCAGGTCGGCAAGCCCGGTGCGTACTCGTTCGATCCCGTCTCCGATGAGATCGCCGAGACGACGCGCGGGGAGCTGAGGCACATCTACGACGCCGCGTACGCCGCGTACCAGCGGCTCGTCGAGCTCGGCGTCGCCCGTGAGCTGGCGCGGGCGGCTCTTCCGGTTGGGGCGTACACGGAGTTTTACTGGACCGTGAACGCGCGGGCGCTCATGAACTTCCTCTCGCTCCGAAACGCCGAGACGGCACAGCGGGAGATCCGACGCTACGCCGAAGCCTGTGAGCACTTCTTTGCCGAGCGGATGCCCGTGACCTACGAGGCGTTCGTCGCCTCCGGTCGAGTCGCGCCGTAGGCAGGCGTCCGGTACGAACCGACTTCTAAGCCGTCGTCAGGACGACCTGCTCGTCGTGCGTCTGGGCGTCCCAGAGCGTCACGGCCCAGCCGTCGAACCCCTTCAGGTTGTACGCGGCGACCATGCGGATCGTCGTCTCCTTGCCCGAGACGTTGAAGGTGCCGCAGGTGACGATCGGCTTCCCCCGCTTGGTGAGGGCCAGGATGTAGTAGTCCCCGCCGCGAAGCGGGGCGAGGCCGCGCACCGTGACGGTCATCGGCCAGTTTCCGTCCTTGCCCTTCAAGCCGAGGCTGACGACGCCTGACGCGCCGCCGTCGCTGGTTAGACGGATCGTTCGGCGGACCTCGAAGCCGGAATCGTCCGACCGACTCCCACTGAAGTAGCCGAGACCAAAGGTCGCGACCAGCAGAGCGCCGACGAGCGCCACGCCGAGAGCGACACGCCGCCGGAACCACGTCCGGCGTGGCTCGCGGGGTACGGGAGCGGTGGCGAGAGTGGGGGAGAGCTCCGGCGGCGGCCCTGCCTCCAGCAGCAGCTCGTGCACCCGCCGGAGCCGCTCGCGGTCCTCTGGACCGTCCCAACCCTCCAGCAGCTCGTCGAAGTCGGGTGGCCGGTTATCGGGTGGCCGGCTCATAGGACGTCCTCGAGCATGTCGGCGAGGCGGGCGAGGCCAGTTCGGGTGCGCGTCTTCACGGTTCCGAGCGGAATCCCGAGTATGTCGGCGACCTCGGACTGCGAGCGCCCGCCCCAGTACGCAAGCTCGATGACGACCCGTTCGTTCTCGGGTAGCTCCGCCAGGGCGCCGTGGACACGCCAGGCGATCCAGCTTGACTCGGCTCGGTCGGCCGGCGTCTCCTCTGCCGCCATCTCCTCGACGCGCGCCACCGGCGGCTCGCGGCGGACGCGTCCGTTGTCGACGATCGCATTGCGCGCGACTGCATAGAGCCAGGGGGCGCCGGGTCCCCGCTCCGGCCGGTAGCTGCCGGCGGCGCGCCAGACGGAGGCGAACGTCTCCTGGACGGCGTCCTCTGCCCGGCCCCGATCCCCGAGCTTTCGCAGAGCGAGACCGAAAACGGGGCGCGCATAGCGGCGGTAGAGCGCCTCGAAGGCACGGCGGTCACCGCTGCCGACTCGGCTGATCAGCTCCCCGTCGCTGGCATCGGAATGCACGGGCTGAAAGGTTACGTATGAAGGCGCGAGCGGCAAGGCCGCCGCCGAAGAGGTCATATCTTCCGGATCTACGGCCGCTTCGCCGAGGCGGATTGGAGCAGGCGCCCGCCGTCGACGACGACGGTCGTGCCCGTGATGAAGTCCGAGCCCGTCAGGAACGCCACGGCCTCCGCGACATCCTCGGGAGATCCGACCCGCTCGAGGAGCGTCTCGGCGGCCCTTCGCTCGGTCTGCTCCGGCGCGACCGCGACGGAACCCGGAGCGACTCCACAGACGCGAACCTCGGGCGCGAGCGCGCGCGCGAACAACTTCGTCAGCATGGCTTGAGCCGCTTTCGCTGCGCAGTGGGCGGCGAAGGACGGCCACGGCTGATACGCGGCTACGTCTTCGATCATCACCACCACGCCACGGGACTCGCGAAGGAGCGGCGCCGCCGCCTGTGTGGCGAAGAAGCTGCCCTTGGCGGTAGCGCCGAAGGCGACATCCCAGTCCGGCTCCTGCACATCCTCGATCGGGAGCGGCCGAAAGCCCTCACTTGCTG
>DASZCE010000046.1:0-4437 GCA_035943455.1 Gaiellaceae bacterium
AGGTAGCTGATGGCCGTCGCTCCCCAACTGCCAGACCTTGACTTTGAGGCGATGCGCGCAGAGGAACTGCTCCGCTGGGCCCACGAGGAATTCGGCAATCAGCTCTGTCTGACGTGCTCCTGGCAGAAGCAGTCGTCGGTGCTCGTCCACATGGTCTCCGAGCTCGGCCTCGACATCCCGATCATCGAGCTCGACACGCACCTCTTCTTTCGCGAGACGTACGAGACGCGTGATCGGCTGGTCGAGCGCTACGGCCTGAAGCTGCTCCCGCCGCCGCCGGTGATTACCGTCGCCGAGCAGCACAAGCGCGAGGGCCCGAACCTCTGGGAGCGCGATCCCGACCGCTGTTGCCACATCCGCAAGGTCGAGCCGCTGCTGGAGGCGCTGAAGCCGTACGGCGCGTGGATCTCGGGAATTCGCCGCGACCAGGCGCCATCGCGTGCGACCACCCCGAAGGTGCAGTGGTCCGAGCGGTACGGGGTCTGGAAGGTCCACCCGCTCGCCGACTGGGACGAGCGGCTCGTCTGGGGCTACATCCAGGTCAACGAGATCCCGTTCAACCCGCTCCACGAGGCGGGGTACCGCTCGATCGGGTGCATGCCCTGCACGAGGCCGGTGGCGCCGGGAGAGGAGGAACGCGCCGGACGCTGGGCCGGCTCCGACAAGCTCGAGTGCGGCATCCACCTGGACGCCCCGATCGTCGACACGAAGGAGAGGAATTGAGCGAGGAAACGAACGGAGCTGGGGGAGCCTCCCGGTTCGCCCAGATCCCCTCCACGACGCCGCTCCGCGGCGCAGAGCTCCAGGCCCTGTCGGGCTTTACGCTCTGGTTTACCGGTCTCTCGGGCGCGGGGAAGACCACGATCGCCGAGATCGTCGGTCCGGAGCTCGAGCGGCGCGGGCACCTCGTCGAGTACCTGGACGGCGACGTCGTCCGGACCCACCTGTCGAAGGGCCTCGGCTTCTCGAAGCAGGACCGCGACACGAACATCGAGCGGATCGGCTGGGTGGCGTCGCGGCTGACTCGCTACGGCGCCGCGGTGCTGGTCTCCGCGATCTCGCCCTACGAGGAGACCCGCCGGAAGGCGCGTGAGCTGGTCGAGGAGCACGGCCGCTTCGTCGAGGTCCACGTCGCGACGTCGGTCGAGGAGTGCGCGCGCCGCGACGTCAAGGGCCTCTACGAGAAGGCCTTCAGGGGTGAGATCAAGGAGTTCACAGGCGTCTCCGACCCCTACGAGGAGCCCACGGACCCCGAGCTCCGCATCGACACCGAGGAGCATCCACCGCAGGAGTCAGCCCGCATCGTCCTCGACAAGCTCGAGCAACTCGGCCTGACTCGAGCGGAGGTGGCCGCGTGAGCCGTCTCCCGGTGCCAGGCACGCGGACACGGCTACATGAGACAGGAGACGTCCCCATGAGAGCGCGCACGCACGCCGACGTCGACGGCGAGGTGTACCCGGTGAGCCAGGCGTCGGTGCCAGGCACGCGGACCGGTCTGATCGAGCCACACGGTGGTGCGCTCGTCGACCGGACCGGCGAGCGGCCGGACGACCTCGAGAGGCTCGAGGTCGTCCCGCTGACCTCGCGCGAACTGTCCGACCTGGACATGCTCGCCTCGGGCGCCCTGAGTCCGCTCGAAGGCTTCATGAACCGCGCGGACTACGAGCGCGTCCTCGACGAGATGCGGCTCGCGAACGACTTGCCGTGGGCGCTCCCGGTCTGCCTCGCCGTCGATGGACCGCCGCAGGGCGATCGAGTCGTGCTCGCGGACCAGGCCGGCCGAGCGCTCGCCGTCCTCGAAGTCGAGGAGATCTCCGAGTACGACAAGGAGCGCGAGGCCGAGCAGTGCTTTCGCACGACCGATGCCGCGCACCCCGGCGTCGCCCGCCTCTACGCGCAGAAATCGCTCTACCTCGCTGGGCGGGTCACGGTCTTCGAACGCGCAGACCCGCCCTTCCCCGAGCTTGCCCTCGACCCGGCGGACACACGCGCCGAGTTCGAGCGTCGCGGCTGGAAACGAGTGGTCGGCTTCCAGACCAGGAACCCGATCCACCGGGCGCACGAGTACCTGACGAAGACCGCGCTCGAGACGGTCGACGGCCTCCTCGTCCACCCGCTTGTCGGCGACACCAAGTCCGACGACGTGCCGGCGGCGACGCGAGTCGAGTGTTACCACGTTCTCCTCGACAACTACTACCCCGCCGACCGCGTCGTCCTCTCGGCCTTCCCGGCCGCAATGCGCTACGCCGGCCCCCGGGAGGCGATCTGGCACGCGATCTGCCGGAAGAACTACGGCTGCTCCCACTTCATCGTCGGCCGCGACCACGCCGGGGTCGGGGACTACTACGGCTCGTACGACGCGCAGCTGATCTTCGACGAGTTTCAGCCGCACGAGCTCGACATCGAGCCCATGTTCTTCGAGCACGCCGTCTACTGCCGCATCTGTGAGGCGATGGTCTCGCCGAAGACGTGCCCGCACGGCGGCGACGACCACGTTTTCCTCTCCGGCACGAAGGTCAGGGAGATGCTGGGACGCGGCGAGCTGCCGCCGGCCCAGTTCTCGCGGCCCGAGGTCGCCGAGGTCCTGATCGGCGCCTACCAGTGAGCTGGCAGCTGTCGGTCACCGGTCTCCTGATCGGCCTCCTGGTCGGGATGACCGGCATGGGCGGTGGCTCCCTGATGACGCCGATCCTGATCCTGGTCTTCGGCTTCAAGCCGACGCTCGCAGTCGGCACCGACATCCTCCACGGAGCGGTCTTCAAGACCTTTGGTGCTGTGCGGCATCGGCGGCTCGGCACGGTGCACGCGCGGATGACGGTCTGGATGTTCCTCGCGTCCGGACCGACGTCGCTCCTCGGCGTTCAGACGGCCGAATGGCTCCAGCGTCGCTACGGCGACGGTGTGGAGTCGACATCGGCGAAGGTGATCGGCGCCGCCCTTGTTCTCGGCGGGCTCGGATTCCTCGCTAAGACATTCGTCAAGCGCGGCGTGCAACCCGACGACGCACCGTTCGTCCTCACGAACCGCGATCGGCTGATCTCGGTCGCGCTGGGCGGGACGGGAGGCTTCATCGTCGGCCTGACGTCGGTCGGCAGTGGCACGTTCTTCGCGCTCGTGATGCTCCTCGTCTTCCCGCTAACGGCTGCGAAGATCGTCGGCACGGACATCTTCCACGCGGCGGCGCTGCTCTGGGTCGCCGGCTTCGCCCACCTCATCCACGGCAACGTCGATCTGGCAGCAATGGGTTGGCTCCTGCTCGGGTCGATCCCCGGAATCCTGCTCGGAAGCCAGGTCACGGTGAAACTGCCCGAGCGCAGCCTCCGCGTGGCGCTCGGGACGGTGCTGCTCGCAAGCGGCGTGCGCCTGCTCGAGGTTCCTGCCTACGACATCCTCGTGCCGGCGACCCTCGTCCTCGGCGCCGTCCTCGCCGCCGCCGTCGAGCTCAAGCGCCTGAACGGCAGAGTTGCCGAGACGCACCCCGTTTGACGGGAGGCCTTCAGGGCACCGTCCCCGCGACCGCCCAGGCGCGGGCGGTCAGCTCGAACGGCCCGTCGCCCACCGCCAGACGTCGCTTGAACGCGTCGTGGAGCGCAGTGCGGTCGTCCTCGTCGAGGGACGCGCAGAAGGCGCCGGCCGGGCCGATGCCCGTCGGAAGCGGCGCCCAGGCATCGTCGAAATCCGCGTACGAGGCCTTGACGACGAGAGCGCCCGTGCGAACGTGCCGTAACCCGGCTCGGCGCCAGAGGGCCTCGAGCTCGGGTTCGGAGGACCAGCGCATCATCGTCCCTTCGTCGAACACTGCTGCGCGTTCCGGCGTGACCTCGTGCGCCGCGTCCCAGTAGGCGCGGAGGAGCGTCATCTCGCCGGCGTAGTCCCAGACGCACGAGGCGACGGTGCCGCCGCGACGCGTGACCCGAGCCATCTCGGCGACACCCGCGTGGGCATCGGCCATGAAGTTGACGACGAGCTGGGAGAGCGCCACGTCGAACGCGTCGTCCTCGAAGGGAAGCTCCTTGGCGCCGGCGACGACGACCTCCACGCCGGGAAGGCGCGCACGGCAGGCCTCGGCGAAGGGCTCCGACGGGTCGGCGCCGGAAACGCTCTCCGAGCCCAACAGCTCGGCCAGCTTGGCCGTGAGCGCCCCCGGCCCGCAGCCGACATCGAGCGCGCGCATTCCCGGCTCAACCCCGGCGAATTCGCTTAGCGCTTCGGCAAGCGCACGCCCATAACGGCCGATGAAGCGGTCGTAGGCCTCGGCCGAGGCGAAGAGCTCCCCACGATCCGGCATCGGCGGGCAGCCTAAGCCGGTTACGCCGTCAGTGCGAGGAACGGCAGGTACGTCGTCAGATCGACGACGGCTATAGCGGGGAGCTCGTCGTTGGCGCAGCGCAGCCGGTCGAGCCCGTCGTTGAGCGGCCTCGTGAACCAGCGCTCGAA
>DASZCE010000047.1:0-2826 GCA_035943455.1 Gaiellaceae bacterium
CCGGCGCCGCCGTACTCCTCCGGGATGACGATCCCGAGCAAGCCTAGGTCCGCCATGCCCGTGATCGCCGATCGGTTCAGCCTATGGCCGACGTCGTTCTCGACCGCGGTCGGGAGGATGCGCTCCTCCGCGAACGTGCGGACCGTGTCCTGAATCAGCCGTTGCTCGTCGGTCAGCTCGAAGTCCATCTGAGCCGAGAGTGTACGGGTAGGAAATGTGCGCTTACTTGGTGGCTGCCGGGTCGGTGCGGGTCGCCTTCGCCCGCGAGATCGTACTTCGGGCGATTGAGCAAGTAACAAGTTGTTACAAGGCGTGCGCCGGCGTTTGGACCGCGCCGGAGCAGGGCGGGCGGCGCACAAGTAACAAGTTGTTACATGGCGATTGAGTCCGACCTGCCCGGACGGGCCCGAGATCGCCGACGCAGTCGCCGTTCTGAGCTCGGACCCTGCTTCTCATATGCCGGGGTCGCGCTCAACGTCTCGGCAGCATCGAGCTCTTCGCTTTCTGAGTAAACGCCAATGATTGGCCGACCAGGGCGCTGGGTAGACTGACCCAGCTTGTACGCCGAGGCCGGGTCGAGGGCGGTGTACCTCCGCCGTAAGCGCGCTGCTCGGGTGCGGCTGCTCTGGCAGTGGTCCGTTGCAGGCGCCGTCGCGCTTGCCCTCGGCATGCTCGTGCTCAGCCTCGGCTTCGCGGGCTCGCCGAAGAGGCTGCCCGAGGGCGCCACGATCGCGGGGATGGACGTCGGCGGGCTTACGAGCCGCGAGGCTATCGCCAGGCTCGAGCGCCGCTACGAGGCGCTCAAGACGACGCCCGCAGTGTTCACCGCCGGCCCGCGGAAGTGGCGGATCCGGCCGAACGAGATGATTCTCGAGGTCGACTGGGCGGCCGCCGTCGAAACCGCTCGCCGGCAAGGTGATGGCTTCGCGCCCGTCCGAGGCCTCCGCCGGCTGGGCGCTCGGTTCTTCGGCGCCGACGTCACGCCCCGCGCACGCGTGTCGACGGCCGTGCTCGTTCACGAGCTTGGCGTACTTGCCCGCCGCATCGACCGGCCACAACGAAACGCTTCGATCCGGCTGCGGGGCCTGCAGCCCGAGATCGTCCGCGGCGCGACGGGGCGACGACTCGACCGCGACGCGGCGGCGAGACTGATCGTCGGGTCCCTCGTCTCGCTCGAGCGCACCCCCGTCCCTCTGCCGGTCCGTATCAGTCAGCCCGAGGTGACCGCCGCCGACGTCGCACCGACGCTGGAGCAGGTTCGGACGGCGCTCTCCGGCCCCGTCCGACTCACGCTCGGGCGAACACGCTGGCGTCTGCCGCGCTGGCGGATCGCCAAGATGCTCATGCTGCCCCGGAACGGCCGGACGGCCCTCGCGATCGGAGGCTCCGGGGCCAACGCCTTCTTCAGGCGCTTCCGCACGTCGGTCGACCGCGAGCCCGCAGACGCCGGCTTCGTCGTTCTGCCAGGCGACCGTGTCGTGGTGAGGCCCGCGAGGACGGGACGCCAGCTCGACGTCGACGCCGCCCGACGGGCGATCTTGACCGCTGCGCTGAGTCCGACCGACCGCATCGCACGGCTCGTCGTCGAGCGTGCGCTGCCCCAACGGACGACGCGTGAAGCCAGAGCGATGGGGATCACCGGCCGCGTCGCCGGCTACACCACCTACTACGGCGGGGAGCCGAACCGGATCCACAATGTCCAGTTGGTCGCCCGCCTGATCGACGGTGCGCTCATCGCCCCTGGCGCCACCTTCTCGTTCAACGCGACCACGGGCGAGCGTTCACCAGACAGGGGCTTCCGTGAGGCGCCGGTGATCATCAACGGCGAGCTTCAGACGGGGATCGGCGGCGGCGTCTGCCAGGTGTCGACGACCGTCTTCAACGCCGCGTACGAGGCCGGCCTGCCGATCGAGTCGCGGACGAATCACGCGCTCTACATCTCCCACTACCCGCAGGGGCGCGATGCGACCGTCAACTACCCGGATATCGACCTCAAGTTCCGAAACGACACCGGCCGCTGGCTTCTCCTCCGGACCTTCGTCGGCTCGGCGGCCTTGACGGTGAAGCTTTACGGCACGCCGCAGCACCGCCGCGTCGAAAGTGAGACCACGCCGCTGGAGGTGACAGGGCCGCCTACCGAGAAGCGGATAGCCGATCCGAATGTGTGGAGCGGAATCGAGGTCGTGGAGGACGCCGGGGAGCCGTCGCGGAGGACAAGCGTCACCCGCCTCGTCTATTCCAAGAACGGAAACCTCCTCGCCGAGGACACATGGACGTCCTGGTACCGGGCGGAGCCGAAGCTCGTCCGGTATGGGACGAAGGCGCGGCCGAAGCCGCCGCCACCACCGCCGAAGAAGAAGGCGAAGCGGCCGCCTCCTCCTCCGCCTGCCCCCACTACGCCGCCTCCTCCGCCTTCCTGATCTCCTCTCGCAGCCAGTCGGGCATGCGGATCGGGCGGTGGGTCGCGGCGTCGACGCAGGCGTGACCCGTCCAGCCCTCAGCGATTGGCTGGCCGTCGCGCTCCACGGCGTACTCGTAGCGGAAGCGAGCCCCGCGAATGTCGACGCACCTGGCGTGGATCTTCAGGATCTCGTCGAAATACGCCGGCCGTAGGTAGCGCGCGTGCGCCTCGGTCGTCATCGCCTCGACGCCCTGCTCTCGCAGCGACGCATAACCGCCGCGGAAACGCGCTAGGTAGGCAATGCGGGCGACTTCGAACCACACCAGGTACTCAGCGTTGTTCGCGATGCCCTGCGCATCGGTTTCCGCGAAGCGGACTCTGATCTCGGTGTGGAAGTTGAAGCCGTCGATGGCGGGACTTTAGAG
>DASZCE010000048.1:0-10510 GCA_035943455.1 Gaiellaceae bacterium
GTTGGCAAGCGTGGCCGACGACGGAATCAGCTTCGGCGTGAAGGTGAGGATGTCGGAAGGCGGCTTGAACGCGGTCGAGACCATCCAGAAGACGGGAAAGGCCATCACGGCGAAGACAAGAAGCCCGAGCAGGTTGACGCCGGTGCGTTGAAGGACGCGCTTGCGGCGCAGCCGCCGCTTGGGAATGCGCCGCGTCTCCACCGCCGGCGGAACGGGGACGGGAGCGGCCGGGACCTGGGAGGTCAACGCACCTCTCCGATCCGGACCATCTGGCGGATGTAGACGAAGGTGACGCAGAACATGATCGCGACCATCACGAGCGCGATCGCCGCCCCGAAGCCGTACTCGCTGAGCTTGAACGACTCCACGAAGGCGTAGACGCTCATCAGGTAGTAGTCGCTCGACGGATCGTTGCCGCGCATGATCCAGACCTGGTTGAAGACCTGGAAGTCCCAGATGACGGAGAGGCTCGCCAGGATCACGAAGATCGGCTTCAGCAGCGGGAGCGAGATGTCGCGAAAGATCCGCACCGGGCCGGCACCGTCGATCGCGGCGGCCTCGACGAGCTCCTTCGGCACCTGCGTGAGTCCGGCGTAGATCGTGATCGCGACGAACGGGATCGCGCCCCAGACGACGACGCCCATGATGATTGCGAGGCCCGTCGTCGGATTCTCGAACCAGTTGTGGTGCACGTAGTCGCCGACGCCCAGCTCCGTCAGCGCCCAGTTGAAGACGCCGAACTCGAAGTCGAACATCCAGACCCAGATGTTTACGGCGACGACAACAGGCATCGCCCAGACGAGAACGAGGCCGGTCGTCAGCAGGAGCCGCATGACGGGGCCGAGCCGCGCGAGCAGCAGCGCGATCAACGTGCCGAAGATCATCGTCAGCGAGACGGCGCCGGCCGTGAAGACGACCGTCCGCACGAGCACGCGCCAGAACTCTGCGTCGTGCACGATCCGGGAGAAGTTGTCGGCGCCGACCCACGTGCCTTTGTGCGCGATCAGCTCCGGGAGTCCGTAGCGTTGGAACGACAGCTTGCCGAGGAAGTAGAGGGGGTACGCGAGCACCGCCGCAATCGCGAGCGAGGCCGGCGCCAGAAGCGCGTACGGAGCGAGCCCCCGCCCGACGTGCACTCGCCTTGAACGGCGTCGCCCCCGGGCGCGAGGCCCGGCGGCGACCGCCGCTTCTCCTGGGGGCGCGTTACTCACGCGGCGAGTCTCGCGCGTCCCTCGTTGGGGTCAAGACTTTGCGTTCAGGATCGACGTGATCTCCTTGCTCGCCCGCTGTGCTGCGCTCTTCACGCTGTGCCTGTTGCTGAAGATGCGTACCAGCATCGTGCGGATGGTGCGTGCGCTCTCGACGTTGACCCAGTTCTTCGCCGTCGGCACGAACCAACTCGACCGCGAGGCCCTCGCGAACGGCGCGAGGGACGGCGTCCTGTTGTGCAGGCGCAGCAGCGAGGTCGTGTTCGGAATCACCTTTCCCTGGGTCGCGAGCTGCGACATCGAGCTGTTGCTCGTGAACGCCTTGATCCACTCGAGAGCAAGGCTCCTGCTGTTGCTCTGGACCGGGATCGCAAGATCCGATCCGCCGAGGAACGTCGGCATGTACTTGCCCTTGATGTGGCTCGGCATCGGAAACGCGCCGAGCTGACTCTCCTTCAGCTTCGAGCTGTACTTCTTGGTGTCGAGGGCGAGGCCCCACTCCCAGCCGTTCGCGATGATCGAGCCGACCTTGCCCTGCCCGAACACGACCGCCTGGAACGGATTCGCCTCGTCACCGGTCTTGCTCGCCCGCGAGTATCGGCTAACCAGCCTCTTTACGATCGTCAGGGCTTTGATCGCCTGGGGTGAATCGAGCGTGCCGGCCCACTTTCCGTTCTTGAACTTGGCGATCGCGCCGCCGTAGTCGTAGACGAACGACATCGCCGCGAGCCAGTACTGGCCCGGAAAGTACAGCGCCGAGAACCGCCGGTCACCGCCGTAGCGCTTCATCAGCTTCCGGTTCACGGCTTCGTACTCGGCGAGGCTCGACGGCAGCTTGCGGACGCCGGCTCCCCGGTAGAGGTCCTTCCGATAGATGACGGCGCGCGCTCCCGCCCAGTACGGGACACCGTAGAGCTTGCCACCGAGCCGCGCCGAGTCCTCGAGCCCTTTCAGCCACGTCTTCGAGTTGGGGATGTTGCGCTTCTTCGACGTGATGTCCCAGAACGCCTTCGCATCCATGTACTTCGTCATCTCCGTGTTGCCCATCTCGATCACGTCCGGCACGTTGTTGCCGGCGATCGTGGCGTCGAACTTCGCCAGATGCTGATTCCACGTCTGGTACTCGACCTTGACGTTCACATCCGGATGTGCCCGTTCGAAGGCCTGGTTCGTCGAGTTCACGACGCCGGGCCAGTTGTCGCGGGCATCCTCCTGCAGCCAGACCGTGAGCGTCGTCGCCGACGCCTTGCTCGGCGAGGTCTGAGCCGTTCTGCCGGTGGCCGTGGCCGCGCTGAGCGCCAAGCAGGCGCAGATCACGACGGCAGCGATCAGTCGTACTTTCATTGGAGCCTCCTCCTGGCGCCGGCCGGACGCCGCGCCTTCACACTCGCCCGAAAATTGGTAAGTACCACTGTGCTACGCCAGAGGCTTGCATACTAGACCGCTTGCTGTCAAGCCCTGTCTGATTTTGTGACTCAGTGCCGTTGTGGCCGCGGCCAGTGAGCAAGTGGTCATAACCTGGCTAGGGCACGAGTGTGACCTTGGTGAGGCCATTTGGGCGGTCCGGGTCGAGTCCCTTCGCCTGTGCCAGTGCCCAGGCCAGCACTTGTCCCGGCACGACCGAGATCAGTGGAGCGAGCAGCGGCAGGCTGGGCTTCGGTACAGGGACGTAGTAGTCGCCGTCGGCGATCGCGGCAGCACCCGTTCCGCTCACCAGCAGCGTCGCGCCCGCCGCGTGCGCCCGTGCGGCCGCCTCCCGCACAACAGGGAGCAGCGCGTCGTCGGGTGCGATCGTCCAGACAGGGAAGAGGCCGTCGAGCGCGGCGACGGGTCCGTGGACGAGATCCGTGGCCGTCAGCGGCGCCGCAGCGACGCGGCACGTCTCGAGCAGCTTCAGCGAGATCTCTCGCGCCGTCGCGAACTCCGGGCCGCGCCCGATCACGAACATCCGCCCGACGAACGCGAGCGCCACGGCGACGTCGGAGAGCCGCTGCTCCACGTCCGGCAAGACGTCGGCGACGAGCTCGGTCACCTCCCGAATCCCGTCCACCACGCGCTCACCGTCGTCGGCGGCGTAGCCGGCGAGCACCGCGAGCGCGGCGACTTGGGCCGTGTACGTCTTCGTGGCGGCAATCGCCTCCTCGACGCCGGCGCCGAGCGGCAGCACGGCGTCGGCCGCATCTGCGAGGGGCGAGCCGGACTCGTTCGTGAGCGCGATCGTGAACGCGCCGCGGGCGCGGGCGCGTTCGACGTACTCGAGGACGTCGGGCGTCTGACCCGACTGGGACAGGGCGACGACGCAGGACCCACGTAGATCCGTCTCCGCTCCGTAGTAGACCGAAAGGGAGATCGAATCGCGCAGCGCCGTCCAGCCGGGCAGCAGGCCGAAGGCGTAGACCCCGTACGAAGCGGCGTTGTCGGACGACCCGTGGCCCACGAGGCGGACGAGCTTCACGTCACGGGCGCGGGCGACGCGTGCGACGGCGGCGTACTCGCTGCTGTGCTCGACGAGGCGAGAAAGCGCCGCCGGCTGCTCCCGGATCTCCCGCAGGAGAACTGAGCCGGGAAGCGTCTCGGGTTGCGGAACCGGGCGGCGCACCGCCCCGCGCGTCATCTGGCGCCGTCGCGCGGCATGAACACCGGCGCGGGACCGGAGCGCTCGCTTCGGTTGAGCTCCGAGACGAGCCGGTAACGGTCCCCGCGGTAAATCGACCGGACGAACTCGACGATCCGGCCGGTATCGGATCGCGTCGTGCGCTCGAACTGGAACGCCGGCGAGTGCAGCGGGACGTCGAGAGCGCTCGATTCCTCTTCGTTCGTCACGGTCGGCTCGATCGTCTGTGTCCCGCCGACGATCGTGATGCCGTAGCGCTCGGCCAGCAGCTCGTAGAACGATCCTTGCTCGAGATCCTTCGGCGTCAGTCCCGGGACGAGCGCATCGGGGACGTGGAGCGTCTCGATCGCCATCGACTCGCCGTCGGCGAGCCGAAGGCGCTTGGCGACGACGACGCGCTCGGAAGGGGAGACATGCAGGCAACGACCGAGGTACGCGCCGGCAGTGGTCTTCGTCAGCGACAGCGTCCGGCTGCCCGGCGTCATGCCCCGGCGGCGCATCTCCTCGCTGAACGACGTCATCGTCAGCTCCTGGGCGATCTTCGGCTCGCGGACGAACGTGCCGCTCCCGCGACGCCGCACGAGGTATCCCTCGCGCACGAGCTCGTCGAGCGCGGCGCGGACGGTGAGCCGCGACACGCCGAGATCGGCGCTCAGCTGCCGCTCGGACGGCAGCGCTCCGCCGACACCGGCTCGCTCGATCAGCTCGATTACCTGGTCGCGCGTCTCGCTCTGCTTCGTGGCCACTTCGCTTGGATCGTAGCGGCCGGGCGATAGGTGGTCAATACCAATTGGTTGTCAGCGGCTGAAACTGGTACTAGACTGGTCTTCGTGGGTATCCGCGCGGAGCCGATCACCGAGGGCCGCGTCGAGGAGCACGCCGACCTCGATCTGCGGCCGACGCAGGAGCTCGTGGAGCTCGTGAACGACGAGGACACCAAGGTGCCGGCGGCGGTTCGCACGGCTGCAGCGCCACTGGCCGCCGCGATCGACGCGATCGTCGAACGGCTGGAGCGCGGCGGGCGGCTCGTCTACGTCGGCGCCGGCTCCTCGGGGCGCCTTGCCGTGGTCGACGCGGCGGAATGCGGACCGACGTTCGGTCTTCGCCCCGGCCGCGTGCTGGCGATCGTCGCCGGTGGCCCCGACGCCATCGCCACGGCCCAGGAGGCCGCCGAGGACGATCCGGAAGCCGGCCGGGCCGACGTCGCCTCCGCGGGGGTCGGCGCCGTCGACGCGGTCGTTGCGATCTCGGCGAGCGGAAGCACGCCGTACGTCATCGGCGCAGCGCGCGCGACAGCGGACGCGGGGGCGCTGACGGTGGGCGTCGTCTGCACTCCTGATTCAGAGCTGGGCCGGACCGTCGAGCACGAGATCGTCGTCGTCGTCGGGCCCGAGCTGATCGCGGGGTCCACGCGCCTGAAGGCGGGGACGGCCCAGAAGCTGATCCTGAACACGATCTCCACGGTTTCGATGGTGCGGCTCGGCAAGACCTTCGGGAACCTGATGGTGGACGTCGTCGCGAGCAACGCGAAGCTGCGAGACCGAGCGCGACGCGCGGTCGCCCTCGCGACCAACGCGTCGCCGGACGAGGTCGACGCAGCGCTCGACGCCGCCCGCGGGGACGTCAAGGTCGCCATCGTCGCGCTACGGGCCGGCGTCGGCATCGATGACGCCCGTATCCGCCTGAAGGCCGCTGGCGGAAGCGTTCGACGGAGCCTGGACGAGCAGTGAGACTCGGCGTCGAAGCGGCGGTTGTCGAGGGCGCGCTCGTTCCCGGCGACATCGCCATCGCCGACGGCTCCGTCGCGGACGTCGCCCTCAGCAGAGGGTCGGGCCGGGGGATCGCCGTCCCAGGCTTCGTCGACCTGCAGGTGAACGGCTTCGGCGGAGTCGACTTCGCCACGGCAGATACCGAGGGCTACCGACGGGCGGGCGCGGCGCTCCTCGAGACTGGTGTGACCGCCTTCCAGCCGACCTTCGTTACCGCCCCGGAGCGCGAGCTCGTCGCGGCGCTGCAGGAGATCCCGTCTGAGCCGATCGGCCCGCGCATTGTCGGCGCCCACCTCGAGGGGCCGTTCCTCTCGCCCGCGCGCCTCGGCGCCCACTCGGCGTCAGCCCAGCGCGACCCCGATCGAGCGCTGCTCGAGCGTCTGCTCGACGCCGGGCCGGTGGCACAGATGACGCTCGCACCGGAGCTTCCCGGCGCGCTCGAGCTCATCAACGTCCTGCACGGCCGCGGCGTCGTCGTCTCCTGCGGTCACTCGAACGCAACGGCGGACGAGGCGGCGGCTGCGTTCGACCGCGGCGTGCGGTCGGTGACACACCTCTTCAACGCGATGCGGCCTTTCGCCCATCGCGACCCCGGCCTCGCCGGCGCGGCGCTGGCCCGAGATGACGTCGTCGTCCAGGTGATCCTTGACGGGCACCACCTCGCCGACGAGACGGCGAAGGTCGTCTGGAAGACCGCCGCGGGCCGGGTCGCCCTCGTCACTGATGCGATGGCGGCCACAGGGATCGGTGACGGCCGCTATCGGCTTGGAGGCATCGACGTCGAGGTGCGTGACGGCGTCGCCCGCCGGAGCGAAGACGGCGTCCTCGCAGGTAGCGTCGCGACGATGCTCGACGGGATTCGCAAGCTCCACTCGCTCGGCGCCGCGCTTCCGGACGCGATCGCCGCGGCGACGTCCGTCCCTGCCCGGCTGACCGGGCGGATCCCCGGTGTCCTGCGGGCAGGTGGCGATGCCGACGTCGTCGTCCTCGACGACCGGCTCGAGATCAGGGCCGTGTTCGTCGGAGGAAAGGAGCTCGTCGCGGTTGGCTGAGATCGTGCTCGAGCACGTGACGAAGGTCTTCGCCGGGGACGTCGTCGCGGTCGACGACGTCTCGCTCAGGATCGAGGACGGCGAGTTTCTCGTGCTCGTGGGGCCGTCCGGCTGCGGCAAGTCGACCCTGCTGCGGCTGATCGCCGGACTCGAGGAGGCGACGGAGGGGCAGATCGCGATCGGCGGCCGCGACGTCACCGATCGCGCGCCACGGGACCGGGACGTGGCAATGGTCTTCCAGAGCTACGCCCTCTATCCGCACATGACCGTGCGCCAGAACCTCGGCTACGGCCTCAAGGTCCGCCGCACGAAAAAGTCGGACATTCGGGAGCGCGTCACCCAAGCCGCCAAGCTCCTGCGGCTCGAGGAGCTGCTCGAGCGCCGCCCCTCGGAGCTCTCCGGCGGCCAGCGCCAGCGCGTCGCCATCGGGCGAGCGCTCGTGCGCGAGCCGAAGGCGTTCCTGATGGACGAGCCGCTTTCCAACCTCGACGCGAAGCTCCGCGTCGGCATGCGCGCGGAGCTCGTCAGCCTGCACGATCGCCTTGGCGCCACCACGGTCTACGTCACCCACGATCAGGTCGAGGCGATGACGCTCGGCCAGCGCGTCGCCGTGCTGCGCGACGGACGCATCCAGCAGGTCGATACCCCGCAGGTGCTCTACCGGCTCCCGCAGACGCTGTTCGTGGCCGCGTTCATCGGCTCGCCGGCGATGAACCTCGTCGAGGCGGTCGTCGATGGCGGCGCGGTCGAGTTCGCCGGCTTCCGGATTCCGCTGCCGCCGCTGCTCGCCGACACGATCGCTTCGAGTCGCGTGGTGCTCGGCATCCGTCCGGAGAGCTTCGAGGACGCGGCCTTCGCCGATCCGTCGCTCCCGCAGTTCGACGTGGTCGTGAACGTCGTCGAGGAGCTCGGCTCCGACTCGCACGTCATCTTCCCGATCGATGCTCCTCGCATCGACACCGAAGAGCTCCGTGAGACGCGCGAAGGAGAGGACGAGTCGCTCCTGGCCGGCGACCAGGCAGTCTTCAACGCCCGCGTCGATCCTCGCACGACGGCGTCGGCCGGCGCGCCGCTGCGGCTGGCGGTCGACCCTAGCCGGTTCCACTTCTTCGATCCCGAGACCGGCGAGAACATCGGCCTGCGAGGCGAGCCGGACGATCGCAGGCGGGAGGTCCCGGCTCGCGCGGGTTCGGCCGTTCGCGACTAGCGCGGCCGTCTAGACAGCTATACAGTCACATTCCGTGTCCGCTTTCGATGTGAGCGGGCGGCGCGTGATCGTCACCGGCGCCTCGAGCGGGATCGGCGAGGCGATTGCGACGGCGTTCGCACGGTCCGGCGCACGCGTCGCCGGTATCTCGCTGGACGGCGACGCGCCCGTCGAGGGCATCTTCGTCCACGGCGACACGGGCGACCGCGATGCCGTCGAGGGCCTTGCCGAACGCGTCGTCGCCGAGTGGGGCGGGATCGACGTCTGGGTGAACAACGCCGCCCGGCTGATGGTGCGGCCGCTCACCGAGACGACCGACGAAGACTGGCACGGCCTCCTCCGTGGCAACTTGCACGGGTACTTCTACGGATGCCGGGCTGCGGCGCGGCAGATGGTCGCCCAGGGCGATGGTGGCAGGATCGTCAACATCAGCTCCGCGGCCGACGTTCTCGCCGTGCCCGGCCTCGGCGCCTACACGGCCGCCAAGGGGGCAATCGTCGGGCTGACGAAGGTGCTCGCCTTGGAGCTCGCCCCGGCGGGAATCACCGTCAACGCGGTCGCGCCGGGTTCAGTGGACACGCCGCTCAACGCCCACGCCTATACACCGGAAGTCCGGCGAACGTACGAGGAGCGGATCGCTCTCGGACGGATCGGAAGCGCGGACGAGATCGCCGACGTCGTCCTCTTCGTCGCCTCGGACGCTGCGCGGTACGTCACCGGGCAGGAGCTGATCGTCGACGGCGGACTGACGATCAACGGCGCCGTCGGTCACGTCCGTGATTGAAGTCGTCGTCGACGGACTCGATCACCCCGAAGGCGTCTGTTGGGATCCGCGCGCGGGCGTCGTCTGGTGGGTCGGCGGCGAAGCCGCGCAGGTGTGTCGGGTCGAGCTCGCGGGGCGGCGGGCGGAAACCCCCGCCCGGGCACCGGACTTCGTGCTCGGGCTCGCTGCCGACGGGCACGGCCGCCTCGTCCTCTGCGTTTCGGACCACTGGGCGGCGGACGTATGACCCAGTTCACCCCGCGCTACTTCGAGATCGAGCAGTCGCTTCGGGGGCGTGTGGCCGCGCTGGAACCGCACTCGGCGCTTCCCTCCGAGGCGCAGCTGTGCGACGAGTTCGGCGTCTCGCGGATGACTGCGCGGGCCGCCGTCCAGCGGCTCGTCCAGGACGGGCTCGTCTACCGCGTCCCGGGCCGCGGGACGTTCGTCGCGGCGCCGCGGGCCAACCGGACCGCCGGCCACATCCTCTCGTTCTCCGACGAGATGCGACGCAAGGGCCGCGTTCCCACCTCGCGCGTGATCGAATGTCGCCGGCGACGCGCCACCGACGAGGAGGAGCGCCGGCTCGGTGCACAGGACGTCGTCGTCCTTCGCCGCGTCCGCCTGGCGGACGGCAAGCCGCTCGTCCTCGAGCGCGCCGTCTTCCCCGCCGACCGGGTGGGGAGCGCGCTCGACACCGACCTCGAGCGCGAATCGCTGTTCGAGGCGCTCGTGGCCGCGGGGCTCGTGCCGACGAGCGGCAGCGCCACGCTTGCCGCGGAGGGTGCGACCGTAGAGGACGCCCGTTTTCTGCGCGTCCGCAAGGGAGCGCCACTGCTCGTCGAGCGGCGGTTGATCCACGACCAGGACGGCGAGCCGCTCGAGTGGACCGAGAGCCGCTACGTCGGCTCACGCTACGGCATCGACGTCGACTTCGACGTGGAGCTGCCGTAGTGCCCCTGCAGGTATCGCTGCCCAGCTCATGGGTCGCGCGGCGAAGACGCCGACTCGTCGGCATCGACCAGAAGAGCTCGTGCCGGGCTTTGCCGGCGCGACCGTCTCAAGCCAGACTGCGCACTCGGAGGAGCCAAGGCTGCATCGCCGCCTTGGCGACGAGGAGGGTCTGCTCTGCCGCTGTGTGATCACGAGCCACGAGCGGGCGTGTATTGCCTGGAGAGGCAGTCATGATCGCCGGTGATCGGCTCGGACATCTCGATCAGGTTGCGCTCGCAAGCGACCGGCCGGTCGTCGACCTTCGCGTGCTCGGTGGGGTCGAGCTCCGCGTCCACCCCGCCCGCCGGCTCGACATCGGCGCCGCCTGGTTTCGCGGCGTGCCGCTCGCCTGGATCGGCGCCGCCGGCGAGGGCGGGTCGTACGCCGTCGATTGGCGGGCGGCCTGGGACGGCGGTCTCGTGACGACGTGCGACCTCGACAACGTCGGCGCGCCGTCCGAGGGCATCGGCCTCCACGGGACGTACACGTTCCTCGCCGCTCGGGAGGTGACAACGGAGCGCTCGCGGGCGCAGGCGGTCGTCCGCGCGACAATCGACGACCCGCGCGGCCTCCGGGTGAAGCGGACGATCCGCACCTTGGTGGAATCGGGGCGAGTCGAGATCGTCGACCGGACGGCCAATCTGGCGGACGACCCGCTCGAGGCGCCGCTGCCCTACCACGTCAACCTCGGCTGGCCGCTGTGGGACGAGGGCGCCCACGTCGAGACCGACGCCGCCGAGGTGGCGCCGCGTGACGACGACGCCGCACCGCACGACTGGAGCACAGCCGCTGCGCAATCGGCGGCGCTGCCCGAGCGCGTCGGGGAGCACGTCGGAGCGACACACGCCGTAGTCGTCAACGAACGCCTCGCGCTGCGCGTGACCGTCGAGTCCGACCTCCCTCGGTT
>DASZCE010000049.1:0-6574 GCA_035943455.1 Gaiellaceae bacterium
AGCTTGGACATTTCATTCGAACCGGCGCCATGCACCGTGCGAGGCTTCGGATGCGGGCAGGCGCTCCGGCCCCGGCCGCCGCTCGTCTCGACGATCCCTCGCGGCCGTACATCACCGTGACCTCGGGCGGCGACCGGATCAGCGTCCAGCTCCGGGCGCGCACCGGCCGAACGTTCTTCGCCGAGATCGTGCGTGGCCGCGTCCGTCGAACGAACGCGAAGCACCTGGCCGCCGCCTACCTGCGCTGAACGCTCCTTAACCGTCGATTAATTCGCCGCCAACCCATTCGTAACTGGGAGGGTGCTAGAAGAAGGCGTGTGCTGAGACCTCCCCGCGCACTGAGTAGCGTGGCTCCGCTGCTCATCGCTGCAGTGGTGGGTGGCGGGGCCGCGCTGGCGGGGGCCGAGGTGACCGGCGTCCTCGACGACGCGCCCAGCACGACGGAGACGGTCGAGACGACGGAAGCGTCGGCACCCGCCGCGTTTGCGGAGACGGACCGCCTGAGCATCACCGACATCTACGGTCAGAGTGCGCCGGGGGTCGTCCAGATCACGACGACAAGCATCCGCACCGTCGAGCCCGACCCGTTTCTCAATCCGTTCGGCTTCCCCGAGCAACAGCAGCAAACGGCACTCGGTTCCGGCTTCGTGATCGACAAGTCCGGCCACATCGTCACGAACTACCACGTCGTCGAGGGTGCTCAGCAGATCGAGGTCGGCTTCTCGAACCGAGACAGCGTCAAGGCGCGAGTCGTCGGCCGCGATCCCTCCACCGACCTCGCCGTCCTCAAGGTGGACGTGGACGCCCGGGCGCTCACTCCCCTTCGCCTGGGGAATTCGGACCGTCTACGCGTCGGCGACTCCGTTGTCGCGATCGGCAACCCGCTCGGGCTCGAGCGGAGCGTGACGGCTGGGATCGTCAGCGCGCTCCACCGCCCGCTCACTGCCCCGAACCAGTTCACGATCGACAACGTCATCCAGACCGATGCCGCCATCAACAGCGGCAACTCCGGCGGACCGCTGATCGCCGCGAACGGCCGCGTGGTCGGCGTCAACACCGCAATCGCGACGGGCGGTACAGGCGCGCGCGGCAACATCGGCATCGGCTTCGCGGTGCCCGTCAACACCGTGCGGGATGTCGCCTCACAGTTGATCGACCGCGGACGGGTCGAGCATGCCTTCCTCGGCGTCGGGGCACAGCCGGTCACCAAGGAGATCGCGAGACTGTTCAACCTGCCCGTCGACTCCGGTCTTCTCGTGGTACGCGTCTACCGAGGCAGCGGCGCAGAGAAGGCCGGTCTTGAGGCCGGGACGACCGAGGTCGTCGTCGCGGGTGAGAGCTACCGCCTTGGCGGCGACATCATCGTCAAGGCGGACGACAAGGCTCTGAAGACGACGGAGGACCTCCGCGAGGTGGTTTCGGCGAAGAAGCCGGGCGACAAGGTTTCGCTCGAGGCCTACCGAGGCGACGAGAAGCGCACCTTCGACGTCACGCTCGGCCACCAGCCGGCGTCACCGCGGGGCTGAGCTTCACCCGCTTTCTCAGAGATTTCTTAGGCAGGCGTGCGACCGTTGTCGTGCATGAGAGGCTCGTCGCCGGTCGCTGCCGCGCTCGTCGTCGTCTCGCTCTGCTCGTCATGCGGGGACACGACGTCGGCATCGCGCTCGACGACGGCCGCCGAAAGCGTCGTGGCCGTCCCGACACGCGTCCAGGGGAACCAGATCGTCCTCTCCGAGAAGCAGTCGCGCGCTCTCCTCGGGTGGGCACGGCGCTTTCGGGAATGCCTTGCCGATCGCGGGATGGGCACCTCCGTGCGCGTCACGCGTCGCAGCGTCGCGCTCTCCGTCGCCGGCGGAGGCGAACCGGAGAAGCTGGCCAAGCTCGCGGTCGCATGTGGAGAGTCGCTCGACGGCCCTCCGCCTCGCGCCTCGCTGCAGGCTTTCGAGGGGACGTTCGTCCTCTATCTCCCGAAGCAGTGCCTGTTCGACGCAAAGATCGCCCGCGAAGGCGCCTGACTCGTCGGCGCTCGAGGATCTCGCATGAGACCATCTCCTCCGTGGAGATCATCGACATCAGCGTTCCGATCCACACCGAAATGGTTGTGTACCCGGGCGATCCGGCCGTGCGACTCGAACGCGTCGAGTCGATCGCCGAGGGAGCGAGCGCCAACAACAGCAAGCTCGAGCTCGGTGTCCACTCAGGGACCCACGTGGACGCGCCTGTCCATTTCATCGACGGCGCGGCCGGCGCGGACCGGCTTCCGTTGGACGTCCTCACCGGGCCGTGTGAGGTGGTGGAAGTGCCGACGCTCGAGGAGTCGGCGGTCGGGGCGGTCCCGCAGGGCGCCGAACGCGTGCTCTTCAAGACGCCGAATTCCGAGCTCTGGGCCAGGGAGTCGTTTGCGGAGACGTTCGAGCGGCTGAACGGCCCGGCGGCACGTCGTCTCGTCGAGCGCGGCGTCCGGCTCGTTGGCGTCGACTACCTCTCTGTCGGCGACCACGATGCGCACCGCGTCCTCCTCGGCGCGGGCGTCGTAGCCGTTGAGGGGCTCGATCTCCGCAATGTTCAGCCGGGGCCGTACGAGCTCCACTGCCTCCCGCTCAAGCTGGTCGGCTCGGACGGGTCGCCCGCACGCGCGATCTTGGTCCGCCGCTAGATTCGGCTCGTGGAGCTCGCCGCGTTTCTTGCGATCTCGGTGGTCGTGATCGTGACGCCCGGCCAAGACACGGCGCTGACGATCCGGAACACGCTCCTCGGTGGGCGCCGCGCGGGTGTCTTCACGGCATTGGGCGTCTCAGCCGGGCAGGCAGTTTGGGCGCTGGCGACCAGCGTCGGACTGGCGGCGCTGATCGTCGCGTTCGAGCCGGCGTTCGTGGCGCTCAAGCTCGCGGGCGCCGCCTTCCTCGTCTACCTCGGCATCCATGCGCTGCTCAGCGCAATTCGAGGCGGGACGGCGGCACCGCGCAGTCCTCGCCGACGGTCGCCGTTCCGCCAGGGCCTGATCAGCAACCTCGGCAATCCGAAGATGGCCGTCTTCTTCACGAGCCTCCTGCCGCAGTTCGGAGCTTCGTTCGCCGGATTGCTCGCCCTCGGCCTCGTCTTCTGCACGATGACCTTCGGCTGGCTGACGGGCTACGCGTTCGCCGTTGCGAAGGCCGGCGACCTGCTCCGGCGGCCGGCGATCAGACGCGCCTTCGACGCGGTTCTCGGCGCCGTCCTCGTTGCGCTGGGCCTGCGCCTGGCCACGGATCGCCGCTGACCGCTCCGTTACGCTCGATCCATGTCCGTCGTCGAATCGCCCGAGCTCGACGCGCTTCGCGCCGGAGACGAGGCGGCATTCCTCGCGCTGGTGCGTCGGCACCAGACGGCGATGGTGCGCGTCGCGCAGATCTACGTGTCTCGCAAGGACATCGCGGAGGAGGTCGTCCAGGAGGCGTGGCTCGGGGTTCTCCGCGGACTTGACCGCTTCGAGGGCCGCTCGTCGTTCAAGACCTGGCTGTTACGGATCGTCACCAACCTCGCGAAGACGCGCGCCGTGCGGGAGGGGCGGACGATTCCGTTTTCGGCGCTTCGAAGCCCCGAGTCGGTGCCCGAGCCGGCCGTCGAACCCGAGCGGTTTCGTCGTCCAGACGATCCTCGGTGGCCCGGTCACTGGGCTTCGAAGCCCTCGGAGTGGCCCGAGCAACGGCTGCTCGGGGACGAGACACTTCAGCGGATCCAGGCCGCGATCGAGGCGTTGCCGGACAATCAGCGCGCCGTGATCACGCTTCGGGACGTCGAAGGCTGGAGCGCCGAAGAGGTCTGTAACGCGCTCGAGCTTTCCGAGACCAATCAACGGGTGCTGCTGCATCGAGCGCGATCGAAGGTCCGCGGCGCGCTGGAGCGATATTTCGATGAATGACGCGACCGTAGAAGCTCTCAGCTGCCAGGAGCTCGTCGAGCTCGTAACGGCGTACCTGGAAGGCGCATTGCCGGCGCCCGACCGCGCTCGGTTCGACGAGCATCTGGCGAGCTGCACCGGTTGCCACCGCTACGTCGAGCAGATGCGGACCACGATCCGGCTCGTCGGCCGGTTGACTCCGAGCGACCTCTCGCCCGACGCCGAGCGCGATCTGCTGGCAGCGTTTCGATCCTGGCGCCGATAGAACAGCACTTCGGCGAGAGCGCGCCGCTCTCGATCGGCGTCGAGGAGGAGGTCATGCTGCTCGACGCCGAGACCTTGGCGCCGGTGCCGGCCGTCCGGCAGCTGCTCGCCGACGCCGAGGGGAAGGAGCTGCCCGGACGGCTGAAGACGGAGCTGCACGCGTCGATCGTCGAGCTCAACACCGATATCTGCGGCTCCGTCGACGAGGCGGTCGAGGCGATCCGGACGCTGCGGGCGACGGCCGCCGAGTTGCTCGAGCGGCGCGGCCTCCGCCTGGCAGCCGCCGGCTCGCACCCCTTCGCCGAGCCCGAGGAGCTCGAGGTCGTCGACGAGAAGCGCTACGAAGCGATGGTGCGATATGCGGGTATCACCGCCCGTCGCCAGGGTGTCAGCGGCCTGCATGTCCACGTCGGGATGCCGGGGCCGGAGGAGTGCCTCGCGACGCTGGAGACGGTCCTGCCGTGGATGCCGACGGTGCTGGCCCTGTCCGCGAACTCGCCGTATCTCGCCGGAAAGGCGACGGGACTCGCCTCGAACAGGGCCGAGGTGCTTGCTCAGCTGCCGCGAAGCGGCGCTCCGCCGGTCTTCCCGTCGTACGGCGCCTGGGAGACGTGGATGGAGCGGTTCCTGGGGACGGGGCTCGCCTCCGACTACACCCAGTTCTGGTGGGACGTGCGGCCGCACCCCCGGTTCGGCACGCTCGAGCTGCGCGTTCCCGACCAGCCGACGTCCCTCGAGGTGACGAAGGCGATGATCACGCTGCTCCGCGATCTCTCGGCGTGGGCGCTCGAGCACCCGGCGGCGGCGCCGGCCGACCGCGGCATCTACCAGCAGAACCGCTGGGCGGCGGCGCGGTTCGGAACCGCGGCGGAGCTCATCCACGACGGCAGCCTGCTCACGGTGCCGGAGCTGGTCACAGAGATGCCCGTCGACGGCGGCAGCCTCGACCCGACGACCTGCGAGGCGGACCGGCAGCTCGCAGCCGGCGACCTTCGCGCGGTCTGCGCAGATATCGTGGCGCGGACATGGCCGTCGTGAGCGAGACGTTCGAGGTCTCGGGGATCCGTTGCGAGCGGTGCGTGAACCGACTCGCCGCCGCGCTTCGCGGTCACGACGGACTGGAGTTCGCCTCCGCGAACCTGATGGGGCAGGTGACACTGGAGTGGGACGAGGAGCGGACGTCGCGTGACCGCCTCCTCACGTCGCTCGCGCGCGCGGGCTTTCGCCGCCGCGAGCCGCTTGCGGAATAGCGCGTCCTAGCAGGTCGTTTTCGTCCACGAAAGGCTGCTACGGTCGAGCGCGATGAGCGAGCCGACGCCCGAGAGCTCCCCGCGGCAGCTGGCAACCGACGCGCGCGACCGCGTTCGCTTCGAAGAGGAGGCCCTGGAGCTGTCCGATCAGGTCTATCAGGTGGCGAGACGGCTGACCGGCTCCCGGGAGGAGGCGGAGGACCTCGTGCAGGAGACCTACGCTCGCGCGTTTCGCGCCTGGCGGTCGTTCACGCCGGGCACGAACCTCAGGGCCTGGCTGTTTCGCATCCTCACCAACCTGAACATCGACCGCGGCCGGCGGATCCAGCGCTCGCCGGACATGCAGCCGCTCGAGGAGAACGACTACTTCCTCTACAACCGGCTCGAGGAGTCGGCCGGCGACGCAAACGTCGACGAGCGCCGCGTCGTCGAGCGCCTCTCTCAGAATGACACCGTGGTCGCGCTCGCGGACCTGCCTCACGACTTCCGCGACGTCGTCCTGCTGGTCGACCTGGCCGACTTCACCTACAGCGACGCCGCGCAGATCCTCGACATCCCGATCGGCACGGTGATGTCGCGGCTCCACCGCGGCCGCCGCATGCTCAAGCGCGCGCTCGCCGAGTCGGCGGCGGGGGAGACGGGAGAGAGCTGATGCTCGGCTTCGTCTTCGACCCCTGCGAGAAGTGCGAGAAGATGATGCAGCCCTACCTCGACCGGGTTCTAACGGAGGAGGAGCGGAGGGAGGCGGAGGGCCATCTCGAGGGCTGCGCCTACTGCCGGAAGCGCTATCGCTTCGAGGAGGAGTTCAGGAAGTTCGTGCGTCTGGCGACAGCGGAGCCGATGCCGCCCGAGCTGAAGGCCAAGCTGGCGGCGCTGCGGACGCCTCTGTAGACGTCGTCAGCCGAGCGCTCTCGGCGGCCCGACGATGACGACGAGCCGACGCGGGTTCTTCCCGGCGGGCAGTGGCCGCGCTGCGACTCCGAGCTGGTGGGCGAGCCGGCTGCCGATCGCCTCTGCGCCAGGTGGAAAGTAGACCGCAGTCTCCGGGTAGTCGAACCGTCCCGCCCGCGACACCCGCTTGATCTGGTATGCCATCGAGCCGATCCGGTCCGCGATCCGCCGGGTGTACGCGATGTCACCGCTGCCGTTCAGGACGTCGACCGAGATCTTCCACGGCGCC
>DASZCE010000050.1:0-2006 GCA_035943455.1 Gaiellaceae bacterium
AAGGTGACGCAGGAGGTCGAGGCGGAGGCCTCCGGCGTGCTTCTCAGGATCGCCGTCCAAGAGGGCGAGGTGCCGGTCGGCCGGACGATCGCCGTGATCGGCGAGCAGGGGGAAGAGGTCTCCGTCGAGGAAGCACCGGAGGAGGAAGGTTCTCGCGCGCCCGCCCGCGACGAGGAACGCGAACGCGGCAAGGAGGCGGCGGAGGAGCCCCAGCAGGCCATGGCCGAGCAGGTCACCGAGACGCGGGAGCCGGCGCGGATCGACGGCCGCGTCAAGGCCTCGCCGCTCGCACGTCGGATCGCGCGCGAGCGGGGCGTGGATCTCGGGGAGATTCGGGGCACCGGCCCGGAAGGACGGATCGTCGCCGAGGACGTCGAGCGTGCGGTCGCCGCGCCGGCCGCCGCGGCCCCGGCGGCGGCGGCCGCCGAGCCGGAGCTCGAGCCGCTGACGTCGATCCGAAAGACGATCGCACGCAGGCTGACGAAGGCGTGGGAGGCGCCCGTCTTCCAGGTCTCGATGTCGGCGGACATGACGAGAGCGCAGGAGGTCCGACAGCGGCACGTCGAGTTGACGCGGGAGGGAGAAACGAACCCCACGGTCTCCGACTTGCTGACGAAGGCCTGCGCCGTCGCGCTGATGCGTCATCCGGAGGTGAACGCCCATTACGCCGAGGAGGCGGTCAAGCGGTTCCCGACGGCGAACGTCGGGATGGCGGTGGCGACCGACCGGGGCCTCGTCGTTCCCGTCATCCGTGGCGCGGAGCGGCTGAACTTGGCCGAGATCGCGGCTGCGCGCGCCGACCTCGTCACGCGGGCGCGCGACGCCAAGCTGCAGCAGCAGGACCTGGAAGGCGGCACGTTCACGGTCTCCAACCTCGGGATGTACGGGGTCGAGCAGTTCGTCGCCGTCCTCAACCCGCCGGAGGTGGCGATCCTCGCGGTGGGCGCGATCGAGGAGCGGCCGGTGGTTGTGAGCGGCGAGCTCGAGTTTCGACCGACGATGAGCCTGACGCTGACGTGCGACCATCGGGCGATCGACGGTTCGGTGGCGGCGGAGTTCCTGGGGACCGTGCGCGCCTTGCTCGAAGAACCGGGCCTGGCACTCTAGGATCAGCCCATGCGGGTCTGGTACCGCGTCCGCGACCTTGCCGCCGCGCGCGACTTCTATACGGGCAAGCTGGGGTTCATCGAGACCTATCTCGACGACGAGGGCGGCTGGGCGAAGCTCGAGCGCGGCGGGATGCAGATTGCGCTTGCGGAAGGCGAGCCCGAGGAAGCCGGAGTCGCGACGATCGACGTGGACGACGCGAAGGGCGAGGCTGAGCGGCTGCGTGCCGAGAACGTCGAGGTCGGGACGGTGCTCGAGATCCACAACGAGGTGCGTCTGCTCGACGTCTTCGATCCCGACGGGAACCGCGTGCAGCTCGTCCAGCAGCTTCGCAGTGATTAGGCGGGGCAACCGGCAGGACGTCCGCTTCCTGCGCGACATGCTGCGCCACGCCTTCTACTGGCGCTCGAGCGGCGGCGTCGAGGACGCGTCGCTGTGGCGGTACGTCGCAGGCTGGGGGAGACGCGGCGACGCCGCCGTGATCGCGCTCGAGGGCGGGTTCCCGGTCGGGGCGGCGTGGTTCCGGCTGTTCCCCCGCGAGGAGCCCGGCTTCGGTTTCGTCGACGAGCAGACGCCCGAGATCGCGATCTCCGTCGTCCCGAGCCGGCGTGGCCACGGGATCGGTTCCGAGCTGATGGACGCGCTGATCGCGGTCGCACGGGAGCAGGGGTACGGCGCGCTCAGCCTCAGCGTGGCGCAGGACAGCCCCGCGATGCACGTGTTCGAGAAGCAGGGCTTCCAGAAGGTCGAGCAGACCGACCACTCCTGGACGATGCGCCTCAACCTGTCCTGAGCGGCGGAGCCACGGTGCCAGGCACGCGGCCATGTCCCCGCGAGACGGTGGTGGTGTCCGAGCGCGCCAAGCCCGCCGCCTTCCGGATAGCGCCGACGGCGTCATC
>DASZCE010000051.1:0-2933 GCA_035943455.1 Gaiellaceae bacterium
TAGTACATGTTCTCGAAGTCGATCTCTTCGAGATCTCCGCCCCACTGGGGGAGGGGCCTGGAGCGGAAGTACTCGAGCGCCTTCTGACGGCGCTTGCGCATCCAGTCCGGCTCGTTCTTGTGCTCGGAGAGCGCAGCGACGAGCTCGGGCGAGAGGCCGCGGCCGGACTTGAAGAAGTAGTCCTCTGCAGTGTGGAAGCCGTACTTGTAGTCGCTGCCGATCTCGGCGACGACCTGTGTCTCTTCCTTGACTGCCATCAGCTCACCTTCTCCGGCATAAATGCCTCGTACCCCTCTGCTTCCAGTGTATGCGCCAGCTCCGGTCCGCCCTCGGCGACGATCCGCCCGTCGACGAAGACGTGGACGAAGTCGGGCTCGATGTAGTTGAGGATCCGCTGGTAGTGCGTGATCACGAGCGCGCCCATCTCCGGGCCGACGAGCTCGCGCACGCCGCTCGCGACGATCTTCAGCGCGTCGATGTCGAGCCCGGAGTCGGTCTCGTCGAGCACGGCGATGCGCGGCCGCAGCAGCGCCATCTGCAGGATCTCGACCCGCTTCTTCTCGCCGCCCGAGAAGCCGTCGTTGACGTAGCGCTGGGCGAGCTCCCGCGGGATGCGGAGCCGCTCCATCGCGGCCATGATCTCCTTGCGGAACTCTGGCACCGGGATCGGATCGTCCTCGCCGGCGCGGGCCTTCCGGATCGCGTTGATCGCCGAGCGCATGAAGCTCGTGACCGTCACGCCGGGGATCGCGTGGGGGTACTGGAACGCGAGAAAGAGGCCCCTCTGCGCCCGCTCGTCGGCACCGAGCTCAGTGACGTCCTCACCCTCGAAGAGGATCTGACCGTCCGTGATCTGGTAGGCGGGATGGCCCATGAGCGCGTACGCGAGCGTCGACTTGCCGGAGCCGTTCGGCCCCATGACCGCGTGGATCTGGTCGGTGTCCACGGCGAGGTCGACGCCCTTGACGATCTCGGTGCCGTCCTCGAGCGCGACGTGCAGGTTGTTCAACTCCAGCAGCGGCAATTTGATCCCTTGCGCAAATGCGGCGGGCCCCACGCCCGCCTCTCGGGCCATCCTAGCAATCGCCCTCGAGGCGCCGACCGCAGCTGAGACCGCTGCTAAGGTGGCCGTATGCCTTTTGGAATCGGGCTTCCGGAGATCCTTATCTTCCTCGTCGTCGTGCTGCTGCTCTTCGGAGCTTCGCGCGTTCCGGAGATCGGTCGCTCACTCGGCAAAGGGATGCGCGAGTTCAAGGACGCCGTGAGTGGACGCGACGACGACCGCGCTGCGTCCCTTCCTCGGGCGCCCGAGGACGAGGAGCACGTCGCCTCGCCGCCACGAGAGCGCGAGCGCGACACCGTTTCCTGACCGGCGCATGAGACGACTCCCGCGCCGGCTCGGCTACGGCGAGGAGGCGACGCTCGTCGAGCACCTGGACGAACTCCGCTCGCGGCTGATCATCTCGCTCCTCGCGGTCGGAGTCTTCTTCCCGTTCGCGTACATCTTCCACGAGCGGCTCGTCCGCTGGCTGATGCGGCCGCTCCCGAACGACAAGCAGATCGTCACCCTGGGCGTGACGGAGCCGTTTACCACGGCCGTGAAGCTCAGCTTCTATGCGGCGGTCGCCGCCGCGTTTCCGGTCCTCGTCTGGCAGGCGTGGAGCTTCCTCGCCCCGGCGATCGAGCGTGGGCGGCAGCGGGTGATCGCCCGCTTCGTCGCCCTTGCGACGGTCCTCTTCGCCGGCGGCATGGCGTTCTCGTATTTCGTCGTCCTCCCGCTCGCGCTGAGATTTCTGACGAACTACGACGACAACCTCTACAACGTCCAGATCCGGGCGAGCTACTACCTCTCGTTCGCAGCGCTGATGATCTTCGCCACGGGGCTCGTCTTCCAGCTGCCGATCTTCGTCGTCGCGCTCGTCCGGATCGGCGTCCTCACGACCGACCAGCTACGACGGAACAGGAAGCTGGCTTATGTGGTGCTCCTCGGCGCCGCCATCCTGCTGCCCACCGTCGATCCTGTTTCGCTGGCATTCGAAGTCGCCCCGCTCTGGCTCTTGTTCGAGGGGTCGATCTGGCTCTCCGTGCTGCTGGAACGCCGCTGGCGGTCGGCGGCGCTGCTTCCGGCACACGAGTAGAGCCATACCTCGCTCGCTACCCTAGGCACGGACATGGCCCGGTCGGCACAGCGCAGAAACAGGCAGCGGCGCGAGCGTCGTCCGACGCCGCGCGCCCCCGCCGCCCCCGTGACGCGCTCCTCCGCGCCGAGCTACGAGACCACGATGTTCTTCCCGCGGCTGCGCCGGCAGGCGAAGTGGATGTTCGTCTTCCTCGCCGTCGTCTTCGGACTCGGCTACGTGATCTTCAACGTCGGCGGCTCGATTCCCGGCACAGGGCTCGGCGACGTCCTCCAGAACCTCGGCCAGGACACCGGAGGGCCGTCCGCAGGCGATGCGCGCGACAAGATCAAGGAGCACCCAAACGATCCCACCGGCTACCGCGAGCTCGCGACTGCGCTCCAGCGCGACGGCAAGAACGACGAGGCGATCTCGCCGCTCTCGCGCTACATCGAGCTGCGGCCACGTGATCGGTCTGCCCTCGGGCAGCTGGCCGGCCTCTACCTGACGCAGGCTCGAAAGGCCCAGGACGAGGCGGCTAATGCCCAGTTCCAGTTGAGCCAGCTCACGGGCGACGACTTCCTCCCTGGGCAATCGACCAAGTTCGGCCAGACCTTCTCCCAGGGCCGGATCACGCAGACGCTCTCCACGGAGCTGAACCAACGCTTGAGCCAGAGCTACCTCCGGACGCAGGAGGCGAATCGAAACGCCATGCAGACGTACAAGAAGCTCGTGGCGGCGATCCCGGACTCACAGGAGGCGGAGCAGCCGTCGGTCTTCCTTCAGCTTGCGTTCGCGGCGCAGTCGGCCAACGAC
>DASZCE010000052.1:0-3603 GCA_035943455.1 Gaiellaceae bacterium
GCGGCGAGGTCGAGCAGCTCCGGAACGACCTCACGGCGGCGGCAAAGCGCGAGCAGGAGCTCCGGGCGGCGCTCGCAGAGCAGGTGGAGGCGTACGAGCGGCGCCTCTCGGAGGAGTCGGACGTCTCCCGGGAAGCCGTCAAGCTCGACGAGCGCGGCGCTCAGCTGACCGCGACGGAAGCCCACCTGCGAGAGCGCGAGCACCGTCTTGCGACCGAGCGGAAAGAGCTCGAGACCGAGCGGAAGCGGCTGACGGCACTGAAGTCGGAGCTCGCGGCGGAGCAGTCGAGTGTCGAGAAGACGTCGATCGAGCTGCAGCGCCGGGAGGACATGGTCAAGGAGGCCGAGCGCGCTTCCGCCGAGCTTCAGCAACGATTGGCCTCGCTCGCGAAGCGCGAGGAAAAGCTCACGAAGGCCGAGCAGGAGCTCAGCGAACGCGAACGCCACGCGAAGCACCGGACGGAAGCTCGCGCCGCAGGTGTTGCGGAGCGCGAGGACCACCTGCGTCGAAGGGAGAAGGAGCTGTCGGAACGCGAGCGGACCTTCGCAAAGCGCGAATCCCGCATGCTGGCCGCCGAGGAGCAGCTGAACACCCGCGAGGCGACGCTTGACGAGCGGGAGGAGCGGTTGCGGGCCGAATCAGAGCGTTTCCGGACTCAGCTCGCAAGCCACGGGACCGCGATCCAGCAGAACGAAGAACGCGTGCTCGAGCTCGAGCAGCGCGAGGCGCAGGTTGTGGCGCAAGAGGCCGAGCTCAACCGCCGGGAGGCGTCAGTCGGCCGGCTCGAGAGCGAGCGCGAGCGCGAGGCCCTGCGTCAGCTCGAGAGTCTTAAGGTTCAGCTGGATGAGCGGGAGCGGGACCTCGCCGAGCGCGAGGCCGCGATTGCCGACGCCGAGCAGCTGACCGATACGCACGTCAAGCGCGTCGAGCGCAAGGAGAAGCGCATCGCCCAGACCGAGGAGACGCTTCGGGAGCGGATGCTCGAGCTCGACGAGCGCGAGGCGGCGCTGGACACGCGTGAGGCCACGCTCGAGGCCGACGTCGACCTCCGGGCCGACAAGCTCGAGCGGCGCGAAACGAAGGTCGAGGAGCTCGAGAAGCGGCTCGCCGCGAAGGAAGCAGAGCTCGCGAGCTACGTCGCCCAGGCCCAGAGCACCCTCCACCACCGCGAGGCCGACTGGTGGAAGAAGGTGCTCGGCCCCGACGAGACCCAGGCGGCAGCGAACAGCTCGTAGGCGCCCTCCGCGCAAGTGCCGAAAGTGAGTCGGTCCGGTGCGGCGACGGACGGCGCCTAGGCGCGCTCCGCGGCGTCGGCCTCGACCCGGTCGCGCCACTTCACCGAGCCGAGCATGACGAGGAGGGCAGCGAGCCCGAGGGTCACGTTCACTGTGATGGTCACGAGCTTCACGCCGACGCTGAACGCAAGGATCTTCGACGCCGAAGCGACCCCGGAAAAGACGAAGACCAGCAGCGCCTGCTCCGTACCGATACCGGCAGGCGTCAGCGGCAGCGCCGTCGAGAGGCTCCCCGCCACCTGGTAGGCGAACACGTTGTACGCCGTCGCCGGTAGCCCGAACGCGTGCAGAAAGAAGAAGACCGCCGTGAGGCGAAGCGCCCAGTCCGCCGCATCCCAGAGCGCAACCTCCCGGAGGTAGCGCCGCGGCGTCCGCAGGATGGCAAGTCCCTGCCGCACCCGCTGCCAAAACTCCGTGATCCGCCCATAGGCGAGCCCGAAGACGACAAGGGCGACGGCGAGGAAGAACCCGGCGATCACGACCGACTGCCACGGGTTCTTGAAGACCCACAGCCAATCGATCGCGGGGAGGGTCGGCAGGACGTCGCCGCCGGGGAGGACACCCGCCGTAAGCGCCCAGATGAGCAACGCGGATGCGGCGACGAGGTCGAAGATCCCGTCGGCGAGGAGGGTCGACCCGAGCGTGGGATACGTCGAGCCCTCGACTCGGTGCTTGACGATGTAGAGACGGACTAGATCGCCGCCGCGACCCGGGACGAGCGCATTCGTCCCGACGCCGGCGACGTAGCCTCCGAACACATGCCGCCAGTCGACCACCGTGTTCGGATACGCGGCGGCGATGACGTTCCGCCACGCTCGCGACCGTGACGCGATCCGACCAAGGTGGCAGAGAACCGCGAGCCCAAGAAAGGTCCAGTGGATCGTGGTAAGGGTCTCGACGAACGTCTCGATTGCGTCGAAGAGGTCGCGCATCGCCTCATCCTGACCATGCGCAGGCTCGAGCGTCGCAGCCCCACCTGGCCCTCATTGACACGTCCAGACCAAAGGAGTAGCGTCGAATCGCTGCGGCGAGGCAACTAGGGGAGGGGGCTCCGTGCGGGCGAACCCGGAGTTGCTGCGGCGATCAGGCCGGCGTGGATTACGTCGGTTCGTTCTCATCTACGCCTTACTCGGGATGCTGCTATTGGCTCCCTCGGCGCGGAGCGTGCCGGGTGATCCGACACCTCCCGTTATCACACCTCTCTATTCGCCCGCTTTTCCTGCTAGCGGCTGGTTCCGCGGCAGCGTCACGCTGAGCTGGTCGGTCGTAGATCCTGAGTCGGTCATTCTTGAAACAAGCCCCGGGTGTGCCACGAAAACGTTCTCTGCAGACACACCTGGTGAGTCGGCCACGTGCTGGGCGAAGAGCGATGGCGGTGAAAACAGCCAAACCGTGAGGATTCGGCTGGATAAGACAGCGCCGTCGGTCGCCGCCATTGCCGAGCGGCCTCCCGACGCAAACGGTTGGTACAACCATCCACTGAGCGTTTCGTTCTCGGGAACGGACGCAACCTCTGGCCTCGCGAGCTGTTCACCGGCGACCAGCTATGGCGGCCCAGACAGCGCGCGGGCGGCCGTCGCTGGATCCTGCACGGACAAAGCAGGCAACGTCGGGGCTGCATCGCTCACGTTCCAGTACGACATGACCGCTCCGAGCGTCTTCGCCGTGACGACGAAGCGCGGGAACCGGAGCGTGCAGGTCGCCTGGCAGAAGTCCAGCGACACGTGGTACGTCGAAGTCCTGCGCGCGCCGGGGCGGCAGGGCGCCGGCGAGACTGTCGTCTACCGCGGCTCCGAGACGGTGTTCCGTGACACCGGCCTCGTCGTCGGCCGCAAGTACCAGTACCGCATCGCAGGGCTGGACGCGGCCGCGAACCGCGCCGAACAGAAAGTCGAGCTGGTTGCAACGGGAGCGCTGCTGAGCCCGGGACCCGGCGAACGCGTGACATCGCCACCGAATCTCATCTGGGCCACCGCCAAGCGAGCGACGTACTACAACGTCCAGCTCATGCGAGGCGGGAGGAAGGTGCTCAGCGCCTGGCCTGCGGATCCCAGTTATCGACTGCGGCGAACGTGGAGCTATAACGGGCGTCGCTACCGGCTGCGTCCCGGCCTGTACCGGTGGTACGTCTGGCCGGGACTGGGGCGTAGATCCGCTGCCAAATACGGTCGACTGCTCGGGAGCAGCACGTTCGTCGTGGCGAGATAGGAGTCCGCCATGCGCCGCGCCGCGCTCCTGATGATCGGAGCCGGGGCCCTCTTGCTCAGCGCCGGCGCTTCTGGAGTGCCGGACGTGCCCGGCGATCCGA
>DASZCE010000053.1:0-2006 GCA_035943455.1 Gaiellaceae bacterium
CTCGTGGGCTCGGCCGACGAACCCGTGCACACGGCCGTCCATCTCGAGCCGTGGGGCAAGGGTGACCTTCCGCTGCTCGAGCGGCTGCTGGGCGACCCGAAGATGACAGAGCATCTGGGCGGGCCGGAGACACCCGAGAAAATCGCCGAGCGTCAAGCTCGTTACGTGAAGACGAAATCGGGGCTCTTCAAGATCGTCGACGACGAGACCGGCGAGGGCGTCGGCTGGGTCGGCTACTGGCCGCGGAGCTGGCGCGACAACGAGGTCTACGAGATCGGCTGGGCAGTGCTGCCGGCGTTTCAGGGGCGCGGCATCGCCGGCGTGGGAACCGCACAGGCGATCGAGCGGGCCAGGGCGGAGCGGAAGCACCGGTTCCTGCACGCCTTCCCCTCCGTCGACAACGCGCCGTCGAACGCGATCTGCCGCAAGCTCGGCTTCACGCTCCTCGAGGAGACCGAGTTCGAATATCCGAAGGGCAGCTTCATGCGCTGCAACGACTGGCGCCTCGACCTCTTCGCCTAACAGTCCCGTAACAAAGCGCCGCGAAATTCTTGCGAATCGCCCACGGCGCCATCACGGGCGGGGGGAATAGTCCGAGCAGGCTCTCAAGGAGGTTCTCAGCTGTGAAGCGGACGATTCGACTCGGAGTTCTCACGCTCGTCGCGCTCGTCGCGCTGGCGCTCGTGAGTGCCGCGGTCGCCCATCGCATCGTCGTCATCAAGGGAACGAACCAGAGCGAGACGCTGACGGGCACCGCGGGAAACGACCTGATTTTCGCGAAGGCCGGCGACGACACGGTCAACGCCGGTGAAGGAAACGACCGCGTGCACGGCATGCGGGACAACGACACGCTCAACGGTGAGGGCGGCAACGACCGCATCCGGGGCGGGTCCGGCAACGACGCCATCAGCGGCGGCGAGGGCAACGACGTGCTCCGCGGGCGCTGGGGGAACGACGTCGTCAACGGCGACAACGGCGATGACCGCATCTGGGTCGGGCGGGGCGCCGATGTCGAGAACGGGGGAGCCGGCAACGACCGCATGCACGCGCTGGCGCGTGACCGGATGGTCGACCAGATCGACTGCGGCGCGGGCGACAAGGATGTCGTCTGGTTGAACGCGAAGGAAGCGGACGTGCACGTGAACTGCGAGATCGTCAAGACGGTGACGACGTCGCATCCGGACGACGGGGAGTAGCAGAGCTTCTCCAACCATCAACCCACTCCCTCTCGCGACAGCGGCCCGCCCTCGAGGCGGGCCACTGTCGTTCAGGCTCCCTGCGGTGAGGGATACAGCGAGTCCCCGCCGGAGCCGATACGCGGGCCGTAGGAGAAATAGGCGGACGCGGCCTACGCCGAGGCAGTTCAGGAGGTCGGAGGCGTGCGCAGGCAGACCGCCCCAGTGACGAACGGCTCGCGCGGTATCGGATACGTCCCGTCGCTTCGCGCCTTGCGAGCGGCCCGTGACCCAGGCCCGAAGGACCCGATCCGGCGCTACAAGACGCTCGTCGCGCTCAAGAAGCGCTAAGTGTCGCGCCCCTTGCGGTCCCGGTTCGCCCGGCTCGCCGAGGGGGAGCTCTGTAGGGCTGCTTCTCGCAGCGCCGGCCGCCGGGGGCGGATCCACCTACACCTGCGACGCAGCGCTTCCTCGCCGGCCCGCTGATCGCGCATCACCTAGAGGGGCAAGGCCGTCGCCCCGGCGTACGGACGCGGCTTTATCGCGTCAAGCTCTTCCGCTAGGCATCCGGCGCTCGGCCTTCAACCCGTCGCCAACGACCGTATCGCCGCGTCTATCCATTTCTTTTCGACCGGAATCGCGGTGAAGCCGGCATAAAGCTTGGTCGTGCTGTCCGAGCCGAGTGCGGTCACACCGACCTGGCGGAAGGCGCCGCGGCTGTCTCGAACGAGCAAAGGGCCGCCCGAATCGCCACGGTTGACGGTTGACCTGAACCTGATGCCCTTCGTGCAGATGCTCGTGCGGGCGTTGTAGGTCGGCCGAGTCCAGAAG
>DASZCE010000054.1:0-6742 GCA_035943455.1 Gaiellaceae bacterium
AGCACCCCCTTCTCCTGACCCTCTTGAACAAGCTTGTGGAGCTCTTCGACGTCGGGGAGCGAGATGTCGACGGTAAGCAAGTGCGGCCTCGCTTTCTCTCGTCTGGGGGCGGCGGATTCTTCTACGGAGTTCGCACCGAGAGTCGGGCCGTGCTACCCCGGCTCCCCGTCCGGCGGCCGGATACTACAACGCTGTCCACAGGGCGCCAAGAGCTTTTTCCACAACTTTCATTCGGCGCGAATCTCGCCGACGACGTCGCCGCGGCTATTGCGGATCAGCGCGAGCTCGAGCCGCTCGATCGGGTACCCGAGGCGGGAGAGAAACGCAGCGACCGCCGGGCCGACGGCCCGTCCGTCCCCGTCCTCGATCTTCAGCGCGATCCCGAGACCGCGCGGACCGGCGACGCACATGACTCCTTCGGCCCCGCCCTTTGCGATCCAGCCCTCGTGGGCCCGCATGACCGTCGTGTCCACCGCGTCGGGCCCTCGGATCAGCGCCGGATGGGCCCGCATCGCGGCGGCTACGCGGTCGCCGCCGTCGAGACGCTCGAGCCGCGCGAAGGCGAGCGCCATTCGCTCGAGCGGGAGTGCAAACGCGAGGACGCCGCAGCCGTCGATTCCAAGTCCGATCTCCGCCAGCTCCAGGTCGGCCGCCCGCGCCACCTCGGCGAGCATTGCCCGCTGGCACGGGTGGTCACGAAGGCGGTAACCCGGCGAGTCCCACCCATGGGCTCGACACAGCGCGAGCATGCCTGCGTGCTTTCCCGAGCAGTTGTGGTTGATCGGCGCCGGCGGATCGCCCGCCGGCCCACACTCGAGCTCATCCTCGCGGGCGGAGGAACGCGCAAGGAGGGAGCGGACTGCTGCAAGTTGGTCGGGACGCGCGAGGTGAGAGGCGCAGGCGATGGCGAGCTCTTCCTCGTTGAGCTCCGGCAGGGCGCGGCTCAACGGAAGCGCCTGAATGGGCTTCGCGGCCGAGCGCAGGAACGTTACGAGTCCGCCGTCACCGGCCTCGGCAACGACGGTGCCATCCTGGACCGCGACGGCGTGAACGCGGTGGCGCGACTCCACCGTATCGCCACGGCGGACGGCTACCGTGATCGGCTCGGCCATGGAAGCGGGAGCCTAGGGAATGCCGGAATACCCAGAGATGGAGGCGTGCCGCCGCCAGCTCGACGAGCCGGTGCGCGCCTTCCCGATCGCCAAGGCGGGCCCGGCACACATCGCGACGCTGAAGACCTACGATCCGCCGCTTACGGCACTCGAGCGCCGCCGCTTCGGAGGCGTCGAGCGGCGCGGCAAGCGCCTGCTTTTCCCCACCGACGACGGCGAGCTCGTGCTCCTCGTCCACCTGATGAGCGCCGGTCGGCTCAAGTACCTACGTGCCGGCGACGCGGGACCCAAGACGCCCGCATTCCGGCTTCAGTTCGAGGGCGGCGCGCAGATCGTCCTCACCGAGGCCGGGGCGAAGAAGCGCGCCGGTGTCTGGTTGCTCCCACCCGGAGAGGCCGAGGCGGAGCTCGAGCACCTCGGACCCGAGGCGTACGGGATCGGGGCGGAGCGCCTGGCCGAGATCTCTGCGCGCGAGTCGCGGCGCCTCCACTCTTTCCTCCGGGACCAGCGTCTCCTGGCCGGCATCGGCCGGGCGTGGGCGAACGAGATTCTCCACCGCGCCCAGCTCTCGCCCTACGCGCTGACGACGGAGCTGACGCCGGACGAGATCGACCGGCTCGCCGCCGCAATCGACTCAGAGCTGGAGCGCGGGCTAGAGCTGCGGGAGCGCGGGGGAAGCGACGACCGCACCTACCGCATCCATAGGAAACTTGGAGAGTCGTGCTACGTCTGCGGCACCCCCATCGGGCAGGTGGACTTCGAGGAACACACGATCTTCTACTGCCCCCAGTGCCAAACGGCAGGTCGTGTGCTCAAGGATCGCCGGCTGTCGCGGCTGCTGCGCTGAGAGCACAGGACGGCTTCAGACGGGTCGACCGCGCATTTCAGACGGACGCGTGGGCAGCGCCCACGCGTCCTGAGGACGGCACCGCAAGCGGTGCCTTAGTGCCAAACGGGAGGTCGTGTGCTCAAGGACCGCCGGCTGTCGCGCCTGCTGCGGTAGTCCGCATCTGCATCGACGAGCTGCGCTGGTCCTCTCCGCCCGTCACGTAGCGCTCGAGGTTGTCGAGGAAGAACCCCCAGCCTTGCTCGTGCAGCTTGCGCGTCTCCTCCGCGGCTTCGGTCCAGCCGGAGTGAATCAGCGTCAGCTCCGTGCCGCGCCCGGCCGGCCGTACGAGGAACTCGACGGTCGTCTCGCCGAACCGCCCGTTCCACGGGTAGCGGACGACCTCGGTCGGAACGACCTCCTCGTATCGCCCGGCGTACGTATGGTTCTTCGACTCGTCGTCGAACTCGAAGCGCAGGACGTAGTTGCCGCCCGTGCGCGGGTCGGACTCGGCACTTGACGCGAACCAGCGCGGCAGCTCGTCCGCCTCCGTCAGCGCCGCGAACACTCGCTCCGGCGCCGCGTCGATCCGCTTCGTGATCTCGATGTTCATGCTTGCTCCTCTCTCGCCACTTGCACCAGGCGGGGCAGGAAATTCGCCCACCCGCCGACCACTGCCTCGCGCGCTTCCGCGGGCGCGCCTTCGAAGCCCGAATGGACGACGCTCACGCGACTGCGGCCGTCCCCGAGATCGTCAACCCTGAACGACACGTGAAGCTCGACACCGGGCATGTTCGACTGGATCCAGGTGAACCCCAGCGCACCCGGCGGCTCCCACGTCGTAATCTCGCCCGAGACGGCGCCCGGGCCGAACTTCAGCACGATCCGCCCGCCGACGCGAGGCTCGAGCTCGGCGGCGTCCGGCCACCAGCGCGGTAGCTGGGCGGGATCGGTCAACAGGTGCCAGACCCGGTCGGGCGGCGCGTCGACCTCGACGGCCTGCGTCACGTCTTGCGTCATCTCTCCTTGCGTCATCTCTCCTCCTCTGCAACTCGCTTGAGGGCGTCGAGCCGCCCGGCCCAGTACCCCTCGAGCCACTCCCGGAGCTCTGCGAGCGGGGCGAGATCGGCGCGGTACAGCCGTCGGCGCCCGGCGCGCCGCTCATGGACGAGCCCCGCTTCGCGAAGCACGCGAAGGTGCCGCGAGACGGCCGGGCGGCTGACGTCGAACTCCCGGGCGAGCTCGCCGGCGGCGAGCTCACGGTCCCGCACGAGCTCGAGCACGCGTCGCCTGATCGGATCAGAGATCGCGAGCGCGGCTTCCATGATGCGTAACATACCTGTTACGCATTAGGCACGCCGCTAGACCTGCGGAAACCGGACTCGCAGCGCGTCGCCGTCGAGCGCGACTTCCGCTCCACTCGCCTGGAGCACCTGCGTTCCCACTGCTGCGGCGAAGTCGCGCAGGTCCTCGCCGGTGGCGATCGCGCCGGCGCCTTCCGCGATCGGCGTGATCGACACCAGCGGGCCGTCGACGGTCAACGTGATCCGCTCGAGCCCGCCATGCCGCCGAGCGGCTTCCGCCAATCCGCTCAGCGCAACGGCCGACCACTCCGGATCTGCGTGAACACTGCCGCCGTCACCCTCGATGGAGGCGCGGCCGTCTTCCATCCGTCCCGCCGCCGCTTGCGCGAGCTCGCGTGTATCCGCTGGTCGCAGCTGCGGCTGGAACCGGTTGGTTTCGATACGGGTGACGACGCTGAGCAGGTCGAGGAGCGCCGCCAGCTGCTCGGTCGCCGCCTCGATCATCTGTACGTAGCGCTCGGCGGGCTGCTCGATCTCATCGAGCCGCTGGAGCGTGCGTGCGAATCCCGACGCCGTCGCGAGCGGCGTCCGGAGGTCGTGGCACGCGAGCGAAACGAGCTGGGCGTACGACTGGGAGGCCACGGGTAACCGCTAGGTTGGCGGCATTATCCACCGATGACCGACGTTCGTCACTTCCTGGACGACCTGCAGGCCTCGGCGCCGGAGGTTCGGATCGGCCTCTCCCGCGCGGGCGTCCGCGGGGTCTCGAACGCGATCCGGATTCGCTACGGCGACAGCGAGAAGCTAATCGCAGCCGAGATCGACTGCACCGTCGACCTTGGCGGCGCCCAGAAGGGCGTCCACATGTCGCGCTTTCCGGAGGTCTTCGAGGAAGCGATCGAGCGGGTTGTGCTGGAGGAGGCGTTCCTCGTCGAGGAGCTGGCTGCGCACATCGCCGAGCACGTCGTCGAGCGCCAAGGCGCAGGCCGTGCGGAGACGCGGATCGTCGCGCGCTACCCGATCGAGCGCAGGACGCCGGTGACCGGCCTCGCCACGCAGGAGATGGTCGCGCTGATCGGGATCGCGGCGGCGAGCGCCGGCGAGGTTCGGCGCGTCGTCGGAGTCGAGGCCACGGGCATCAACGCGTGTCCGTGTGCGCAGGGCCTCGTGCGCGGCGCGGCGAGCGCTCGGCTCCTCGACGCCGGCTTCGCCGAGGGCGACGTCGACCGGATCCTCGAGCTCGTTCCGCTCGCGACCCACAACCAGCGGGGCCGTGGAACGCTGTTCGTAGGCAGCGACCGGCGCGTCAACGCCGAGCAGCTCGTCGCGATCGTCGAGTCCTCGATGAGCTCGCCGGTGTACGAGCTGCTCAAGCGCCCCGACGAGCTCTTCGTCGTCGAGCACGCCCACCTTCAGCCCCGGTTCGTCGAGGACTCGGTGCGGCTGGCACTGCAGGGAACGCTGGAGGCCTATCCCAGCCTCGACGACGGCGACTTCCTCTTCTCGCGGCAGGTCAACCTGGAGACGATCCACACGCACGATGTGGTCGCCGAGCGGTTCGGAACCGTCGGAGAGCTGCGCGCGGAGCTCGCGGGGGGCAACCCGCTCGGGCGCCACACCGAGCTCAGCGCCTGGCTCGCCGCCTAGCGCAGGGGAATCGCGTAGCCGTTGACCCAGTCGTTGACTGTCGCCCAGTCGAGGTTTGCGAAGAAGGCCTCGATGTAGGAGGCGCGGTCGGTCTGGTAGTCGAGGAAGTACGCGTGCTCGTAAACGTCGAGCGCGATCAGCGGGGTCGCATTCCAGATCGGATACGTGTTCTGGGTGTCGCCGATGTAGTTGAAGAGGCGGCCTTCGTCCCAGTCGTACGCGGTCCAGGCCCAGCCCCTGCCGGCCATGCCCGTCGCCGTCAGGTCGGCCTTCCAGTTCGCGATCGAGCCGAAGTCGCGCTCGATCAGGTCGCCGATCGCGTCGGTGGGATCGCCTCCGTCGCCGCCGAGATGCTCGAAGTAGATCTCGTGGTTCTTGATCCCGCCGATCGCGAAAGTGAGGTCGACCTTGAGCGCGCGCACGTCGGAATAGACCTGGTTCGCGCCTGAGACGTCCACGTCCGCAAGTTTCGCGAGGACCTCGTTCCGCTTTGCGACGTAGCCCTCGTACAGCTTGTAGTGGGCCTCGATCGACTCGCGCGAGATCCCGTCCAGCTCGTACAGGCGCGGCTTCAGCGCGCGCGGCGCGATCTCCTCGTGGTTGAAGACAAGCGTCGCCAAGGCGTTCTCCTTTGCGAAGACTTCGGGGCCGGCGGGAGCATACCGCCGGCCGCCGGCGCAGCCGCTTGTGCGCGCAGCGGACGGTGGAGGGGGTTCTGGGGGAACCGGGAGGGTTCCCCCAGCTACCCGGCTATGCGTTTATCGCTTGCGGATGAACAGCGTCCGGCTGTGGCTCCAGAGGTAGCCCGCGCCGGCCTGGTTCGTCGTCATGAACACGCGGAGGACGTTGCGTCCGCGCTTGAGCCGCAGCTTGAAGCGCCTCGCGCCAGTGCCGCCGAGGCGCACCTTCTTGATGTTCACCCACTGGTTGAAGGCGGAGCGCCGCTGCACGTACACCCACCGTCCGGCAAGGGACGTCTGCGCTTTCGCCGAGGTGATGTACCACGCACCGCGGCGTTTGAAGCTGATGCGAGGACGGACGCCGACAGTGACGACCGCGCTCACGCGAGTGCCCCACTTCGCCTGGTACTCCGTCTGAATGGTCGGAACGTCCGACCAGTTGTAGACGCCACCGGTGACCGTCTTGAGCTCGACTTCCTTGGCAAACGACCCCTGACCGTACGGGCGCGACCAGATCTCGACGGTCGCATTCGCAACCTTCGAAGACACCTGGCCGTTCAACGCGATTCCCGCGCCGTAGAAGACGGCGCCCGCAGTCGATGCGACCGAGACGGACGGCGGAGGACCGACGACGACGATCTTCCCCCGTTCGGCGGGCTCGAGCGCGTCGCGGTAGTTGAACGTGCCGGAGGTGCTGAACTCACGGGTGTAGGTCTGATTTGGCCTCAGAACCGGCGACGCGAAATGGCCGTTGTCGGCGACGACCTGGTGGTTGACCGTGTCGTCGTTCCGCCAGCGGATGCTGTCACCTGTCTGGATTGTGCGTGTGGCCGGTTGAAACCCGGCTGGCTTGATCGCCACTATCCGCGTCACCGCGGCGAGAGCAACAGCTCCCGCGGCGAGGGCGATGATGGAGGCGACAAACAGTAGAGCTTTTCTCATGTGCTGAGAACCCCCCTTCTGGAGCGCTACTGCACCTACAAAGAACGCATAACGCCGCAGAAAGTTGTGGTCTCGATAGAGATCCATACAACTCCTTACAGTTCTCTCCGAAATGCGCGCCCTTGTAACAGGAGGCACAGGGCGAGTCGGCTCGGCAATTGCCGCACGGCTGCGGCAGGACGGCTGGAGCGTCGTCGCCGCGGGGCGCGGCGACGGTGACCTCTCGTCCGC
>DASZCE010000055.1:0-5876 GCA_035943455.1 Gaiellaceae bacterium
CTCGTCACCGCCGACCACGGCAACGCCGAGACGATGCTCGACGGGGACGGCAAGCCACATACGGCACATACATCGAATCCGGTACCACTCGTACTCACCGATACGAGGGGTTCATTTTTCGCAGAAAATGGAGGAGAATTAGCAGACCTGGCGCCGACCGCCCTCGGCCTCCTGGGACTCGAACCCCCTTTACAAATGGTCGGCAAAAACTTGACAGTGAGGCCCGGTTAGCCGGGATATACTCCGCGTCCGTTGGCCCTCCCCCAACCAGATTTCGGCGTACTGCGGAAAGCCCAGCGCGGCGATGAGCGGGCATTCAACCTCATCGTTCGCGCGTATGAGACGCCCGTGTACAACTACGTCCTCCGGCTCGTCGGCGACCGGGCGTTGGCCGAGGATCTGACGCAGGAGGTCTTCCTCCGCGTCTACCAGGGGCTGCCGAAGTTCTCGCTGCGGTGCCGCTTCACCACGTGGCTCTTCCAGGTGACGAAGAACCGGGTCCTCGACGAGCTCCGGGCGAGCGAACGACGCCCGCGCTCGGTGGTGGCGATCGACGACATTCCGCCGCTCGAGGTGCTCGATGCGCCCGTCGAGCGCGTCGAGGCGATGGACGCGGTCTGGCGCTCGGTGAACGACCTCAACGTCGAGCTGAAGATGGCGCTGCTCCTCCGTGACGTCGTCGGCCTCTCGTACACCGAGATCGCGGACGCGCTCGAGATCACGCTTGCGACGGTCAAGTGGCGGATCTACAAGGCACGCGAGGAAGTTCAGCTCGCACTCGCCCGCGAGGGCATCACCTTCGGCCACCAGGCCGAAGAGGCATCGGACACCGCGCTGACGGTTTCGAGCTAGCCGGACCGTTCACGCAGCCACTCGGCCAGCAGGCGGGCAGACTCGGCCGGCGTGTCTCCGCGCGGAAGCACGTCCGCCCGCTCGGGAGGAGGAGGAGGAGCAGCAGGCTGGCGCCGGACCTCCTCTTCCCCGAGGTAGGCGTAGCCGAGGCCGACCGCGATCAGGAGGGTCGCGAGGCCGGCGGCGCCGGCGAGCAATGCGCGGCGCGAGACATGAATCGTTCGCCGCCGAGGCAGGACCGCCGTCACCGCCGTGGTTTCGTCACGGCCTAGCTCACGCGCAAACGCGGAGGCCGACTCCGGGCGGTCCTCGGGCTTGAACGCCAGAGCGCGAAGAACCGCGCGCGCGAGCGCGGGCGGAGCGCCGGCGATCGGCGCTGGCGGCTGCCGCTGCTTGACGGCGAGATCGGCAAGCGACTCGAACTCGTACGGAGTCCGCCCCGTGAGCAGCTCGTAGGCGACGGCGCCCAGCGAGTAGATGTCCGCCGCCGCCGTGACCGGCTGACCGGCGGCCTGCTCGGGCGCGAGGTAGGCGGCGGTGCCGAGCACGGTCCCCGGCTCTGTCAGCTGCGTCGCCTGCAACGTCCGGGCGATGCCGAAGTCGGCGATCTTGACGACCCCGTCGTGACGCACGAGCAGGTTCTGCGGCTTGATGTCGCGGTGGATCAGACCCGACGCATGCGCGTGCTCGAGCCCCGCGCACACCTGGAGCAGGATCGCGACGGCCCGGTCAGGCGAAAGCGGGCCGGTCTGCCGCATTCGCTGGGCGAGCGTCTCGCCCTCGACGTACTCCATGACGATGTACGGCACCCCGCGCTCCTCGCCGGCGTCGTAGACCGCGACCAGGTTGGGGTGGGAGAGCCCGGCGGCCAGCCGAGCTTCCCGCAAGAAGCGCGCCTGGAACGTCTCATCATCGACGAGCGACGCGAACAGGCGCTTGATCGCCACCTTGCGCCTGAGCTGCGTGTCATGAGCCAGCTCGACGGTGGCCATGCCGCCCCTTCCGAGCGTCGTCTCGACGGCGTAGCGGCTCAGTCGTCCCCCTTCTTGCCGTCATGCTTCTTGTCCTTCTTGCGCTTCTTCCCCTCGCCCTTTCCTTTGTCCTCGTCGTGATCGGCCTCGTCGCCCGGTGGCGGTTGCGTGCACGGCGGAATCTGCGCCTGGATCTCGTTCACGAGCGCGGAGAGATCCTCGAGGTAGAGCTCGGGGATCGCGTCGGCGTTGATCGCCTGCGTCAGCTCGCCGCGAAGTGCCGCCGCCTCTCTGTGGGCGCCGCACGCGTCCCCCGCTTCCAGGAGCGTCGCGACCTTGTCGCTGCGCGCGGCCAGCGGAGACGCGACCCCGGCGGCGATTCTCGGCTTCGGAGGCTGGGGCGGCGTCGCCTTCTGCTCGGCGCTCCCGCCGCAGGAGGCGAGCGCGATCGCGCTACACCCCGTGAGCAAGACGCTCCGCCAGCGAATCGGGCAACCCCCTCTCCTTGATCTCCTCCTGGGTCCGGGCGACAGCGTAGGCAACTCGCCGAAAGCGGGCGCGCTTGCGTGCGAGATCGAGCTCGAGATAGGCCGCATCGGGGTTCCCGTCCCTCGGCTGCCCGACCGAGCCGGGGTTGAGCAGCCAGCGGTGCTCGTCGAACGGAGCCTCGAAACCGTCGGGCGCCGCGCCGCCGTGGACGCTCCCCCCGATGAGCGCGATCGCCGTAGCCACGTGCGTGTGGCCCACGAGAACGAGCGGTGCGCGCGTCATCGCCAGTGACTCGAGGGCAACGACCTCGCTCAGCACATACTCCCAGACCGGGTCCCGCGGGCTTCCGTGGAAGAGCTCCGCATCGTCGAACTCGGCCGACGGCGAGAGGCCCTCGAGGAAGCGACGCGACTCCTCGGTCAACTGCTCGGCGGTCCAGAGCGACGCAGCGGCGGCTTCCGGGTTGAACTCCGCGAGCGCTACCTCTCCGGCGCCGAGCGCTACGAGATCGTGGTTGCCGATGAGCGTGAGGTCGGCACGCCCGCGGACGAGGTCGCAGCATTCGTTCGGCCGCGGTCCGTACCCAACCGTGTCGCCGAGGCACCAGAGCGCGTCCGGCGGCTCGCGGTCGATCTCGCGTAGCACGGCCTCGAGCGCGTAAAGGTTGGCGTGGACATCCGAGATGACGGCGACGCGCACGACGAGATTCTGGGTGATCGTGGCCTCAGTCGGCCTCTGGCTCGCGGCGGCAGCGCTGCTCTGGCGGACGTCGGTCCCGGCAGACCTGGACCTGCCTCACGTCGATGCTCGCCAGGTCCTCGGGCCGGCGACGCTGGAGCGCGCCGAGCGGTATCAGCGCGGTCTGCGGCTGCTCTGGCTCGGAGCGGTGGCGGCAGAGCTCGCCGCCCTTGGGGTCATCGTCTGGCTTTCACGGCGGATTCGGCTCCGGAGGCTCGTCGCCGGCGTGGCGATCGGGGCCGCGAGCCTCGTCGCCGTCTGGCTCGTGGGAGCGCCCTTCGCGCTCGCCGCGCACTGGTGGCGCCGCCGGTACGGCATCTCCCGCTCCGACTACACCACCATCCTCGTCGACCCTTGGCTCGAGTGGCTCGGCACGCTCGCCGCTGCCTGCGTCGCCATCGCGCTCCTGATGCTGCTCGCGCGGCGGCTCGGCCACCGCTGGTGGCTCGTGGGAGGCCCTGCGTTCGCGGCGCTCGGGGCCGCGTTCCTGCTCGTCCAGCCGTTCCTGCTCGTGCCACGCCTCGCGCCGCTCCACGACCCTCCCCTCGCCGCCGCGATCGCGAAACTCGCGCAGCGACAGGGCGTCGGCGACGTCGAGGTGGAGGTGCGAGATGCGAGCCGCCAAACCCGTGTCATCAACGCCGAGTTCTACGGCGTCGGCCCAACCAAGCGGATGATCCTCTGGGACACGGCGCTCGACGGACGGCTGACAAGGGCGGAGCTCCTGGCGCTCGCGGGACACGAATTCGGGCACGTCGAGGCGCGCCAGGTCTGGAAGTCGATCGGCTGGCTCGCCCTGTTCGCGGTACCGGGCGCGTACCTCGTCGCCCGCCTCACACGACGCCGCGGTGGGCTCGCTCAGCCGGCGGCCGTTCCGCTCGCCCTGCTCGCCTTCACTGCGCTGCAGCTTCTGCTGCTCCCGGCCACGAACGCGATCTCCCGACGGTACGAGGCGGAGGCCGATTGGCTGTCGCTGCGCGCGACGGACGACCCCCGAGCATTCGAGGGCCTGGTCCGCGCGCTTGCGTCGGCGTCGCTGGCCGATCCCGATCCGCCCCGCTGGGCGCAGATCGTGCTCGGCACGCATCCGACTTCCGTCGAGCGAGTGGCTATGAGTCGCGCGGCGGCGCTTCGGGCAGGTTCTTGATCCCCTCGCGCGTCGACCACTTCGACCACGAGTCGTTCATCGCGTCGAGCAGCTCCTTCATGAACCGCGAGGAGACGTTGATGCGGGCGACGACGACGCCCGGGATGTCGCCCTCTTCGACCTCGTGATCGATACGCGCGAAGGTGAGCGTGAACTCGTAGTCCGAGAAGCTGATGTTGGCGAAGTTGGCGTAGACCCCCGCGAGGTTCTCGGGGTCGAGATGGATGTTGAGCTGGCGCTCGTTGCCCTCGCCGTCCACGTGGCGATACTACCCCGGTGGAGGACACCTTCAGCGTGCGCCGTTTCCTGCTCGCGCTGGTGGCGTTCGCACTCGTCCTGCTCGTCGGGACGACCGTCTTCCATTTCGCGCTCGACGAGAGCTGGATCGACGCGCTCTACCGCTCCGTCGTCACCGTCACGCTGACCGGCCTCGCCTCGCCGCCCGGCGGCCATTGGGCTGAGGTCTTCACGATGCTGCTGCTGTTCTCGGGCGTGGCAATCTTTCTCTACGTCGCGGGCACGATCGTCGAGGTGATCTCCCGCGGCGTCGCCACCGGAGCGTGGGCGGAGCGAAGGAGGAACCGCGCGATCGCGAAGCTGGAGGATCACTACATCATCTGCGGCTACGGCCGTGTCGGGCGCCAGGTCGGCCGCGAGTTTCGCGACGGCGGTGTCCCCTTCGTCGTCCTCGACTTCAATCGGGACGCGATCGAAGCGGCCCGCGAAGCGGGCGTCCTCTTCGTCGAGGGAAACGGGACCGAGGACGAGGACCTCGCGACTGCCGGCCTTGACCGGGCGATGGGCCTCGTCGCCTCCTCGGACTCCGACGCGGACAATCTCTACATCACGCTGTCGGCCCGCTCGGCGCGACCCGACCTCCTGATCGTCGCCCGGGCCTCCGACGCCGACGCGGCCAAGAAGCTCCGCTTGGCGGGAGCGGACCGCGTCGTCCAGCCCTACTCCACGGCGGGCAGGGAGATGGCGAAGCTCGTCCTGAAGCCGCAAGTCGCCGCCTTCCTCGACGTCGTCTCGGCCACGGGAGGCCCCGACCTTCAGTTCGAGGAGATCGAGGTCGCTAGCGCCTCGGGGCAGACCGGGCAATCGATCAAGGAGCTCAACATCCGCAGCCGCACCGGCGCCCTCGTGATCGCGCTCCGCAAGCGCGATGGCAGCTTCGACACGACGCCGAATCCCGAGGTCATCATCGACGACGGCGACGTGATGATCTGCGTCGGCACACCGGCGGAGCTCTCGTTGCTCGAGGAGATGTTCGCTCCGAGCCAGGCCGTTGCCCGCTAGGACGCTCGAGGAGCTCGCCGACGAAGTCGTTCGGATTGCGGGAGGGCCCGCGGAGCTCGAACGACCAAGTAAGCCCGAGCACGGCGACTACGCCACCAATGCAGCGCTCCGCCTGAGCGCCGCGAAGGGCGTACCACCGCGTGAGTTCGCGAGCGAGATCGCAAGCCGGGCAACCGAGATCGACCATGTCGAGCGCGCGGAGGTCGCGGGGCCCGGGTTCGTCAATCTCTTCCTGAAGCCCTCCTGGTACGCGGAAACCCTCGCCGAGATGCTCGCAGCCGGCGAGGGTTTCGGCGCGGGCTCGGCGGAGGTGACGGAGCGAGTGCAGGTCGAGCTCGTCTCCGCAAACCCGACCGGCCCGCTGACCGTGGGGTCGGCAC
>DASZCE010000056.1:0-4729 GCA_035943455.1 Gaiellaceae bacterium
ACGCACCCTGGCCCGCGAGCGAGCAGAACAGCGAGCCGAGGAGGCCTCCCTCGGAGTTGGCCTTGATCGTCAGGTGAAGTCGGTCGATGTCAACGATCAATCCCAGCAGCTCCAGGTGAAGCTCTTTGAGGTCGAGCTCCAGGACGTCGCAGATCCGGGTGGAGCCGGCGAACGAGATCCGGCCGGGCTTGAGCCGCGCCGTAAACGCCCTGCGGACCACCGTCGCAGCCCTCTCAGATGACTCATGGCGACCGATGACCGCCCCCTTGGCGACGATTCGGCGCCCCTGGCGGACGAACCGATCGATGACGATCTTGACGTGGACTACGTCGGCGCTCTGGCTGCTCTGAACGCTTGCGGGACCGGCCGGCGCGCTTGCCGCGCTGACCGAGCTTGCAAGTAAGGCACAGGTCGCCAGTACGCCGATGATTCCGGCGATACGAATGGCATGTTGCATTTGCCTCCCCTCCCAGAGAAACAACGTTTGGACCCGGGCGACTACCCTGGGCGTAGAGGGGCTAAACCGGGCGGATCGGATTCAGGCGGGGAGTGCGGCGAGCACCTTTTCGACGTGCGTGTCCGGTTTCACCCGGCGCATCACCTTGGCGACCCGTCCTCGGCTGTCGATCAGGAACGTCGAACGCTCGATGCCCATGTACTTGCGACCCATGTACCGCTTTTCGACCCACACGCCGTATTGCTCCGCCACCTCGTGGTCGGGGTCGGCGAGGAGCGTGAACGGAAGGCCGTGGCGGCGCTTGAACTTCACGTGAGAGCTCTCCTCGTCGGGACTGACGCCGACGACGACGGCGCCGCGCTCGGTGAAGTCGTCGTAGTTGTCACGGATGCCGCACGCCTGCTTCGTGCAGCCCGGGGTGTCGTCGCGCGGGTAGAAATAGAGGACGACGGGCTTGCCGCGGAATTGGGAGAGCCTCACACGTTCCCCAGAGTCGCTCGTCAGCTCGAAATCCGGCGCCTTCCGTCCTTCTTCGACCACGATTCGAGCCTATACGCTGGCCCGCGTGCTGGGCGCCCACGAGCTCGTCGGTCTCGGTGTGCTCGTGACCGCCGCCGTCGCGACGATCTGGGGCGCGGCTGCCTACTTCCGGCGGCGCGGGCCCGGGCGCTTGCTGAGCCACGTGATCGCGCTCGCGCAGACGTTGCTCGTTGCGCAAGTCGGGCTCGGGCTGCTGCTCGTCTCCGACGGGCGGCGAGCGCCTGACGATCTCCACTACGCCTACGGCACACTGTCGCTGGTGGCGGTACTCGCTCCCTGGATGTACGCGCCGGTGGAGCCGCGCCGCCGGCTGGCGTGGTTCACTGGGGCGACGCTGCTGGCAGGTGCGCTCGCGACGAGGGCGTACTTGACGTCGGGATGAGGCGTTTCTTCTCGGACATGAACCCCACGCTCCGCGGGTTCCTGATCATCATCGTGATCGTCCTCGCGGTGATCGTGCTGAACCAGCAGGCGACGGTCGTATCACTGCTGCTTCTCGCCCGGATCGCCTTCTTCCTCGCGATCGCGTTCTTCATCTACCTGCTCTGGCGCGAGCGCCGCTTCGAGATCTCGACCTGGCCCACCCGTGCTCAGTTCGCGTTCTACGGCGGGGCGCTTCTGATCGTCGTCGCGCTCGGAACCTTCATCCTGACGACGGTCTCAGGCCGCAACGCGCTCGCGTTCTTCCTCGTGCTCGGACTGAGTGCCTTCGCGATGTTCCGCGCGTGGCGCGACCAGCACAGCTACGGCTGAGCGACCCCCGCTCGTGCGCCGTCCAGGGCGTCGAGCGCTTCACGGATCGTGCTGGCCCGCCCGACGAAGATCGGCGTGTCGCGCTCCGTGTAGCGGCTCGCTTCGCTCTCGCGCAGCGTCAACATGAGGTGCATGAAGTCGGCCGGCTCGTCGCATTCGAACGCGGTCATGAACTCCTGGTCGTCGATGCCGAAGGAGTAGGTCGTGTGGTTGTGGATCGACGAGAACTCGGCGCCGATCCGCATGTGCTCGTCCATTGCCCGCTGCCGCTCGTCCTGCGGGAGCGCGTACCACGGTCGAACCTTGACGAACGGGTAGACGACGAGATAGGGAGATCCCTTGGGCATGATCTTGCGAGGCCGCCGCGCGGCCGTGTACTGCGAGGCCTTCGTCGTCGCGAGGTAGGAATACGGAGTCTCGAGGTAGGAGGCGAGCGGGGTCGAATTCAGCTCCGCGGCGAGCTCGCCGAGGTCCTCGTACCGTTCGGTGATCTTCCAGAGGAAGAAGTCGCAGTCCGGCCGAACGCCGGCCGTCGAGTAGGCGCGGAGAGCGGCGACTCGCCCGGCCCAATCGTCTACGACGTCCGCGAACGCCTCTTTACCGGCGATCCGCTCCTCCACCGGTAGCCGCCGCCATGCGGGGTCGACCCGATAGAAGGTGTACGCGACGTACTGGCCGCTCACGCGTGCTCGTGTATTGCTCTCTGCGGCACTAATTGCACTCTAGATCGAGGAGGGCGTCCTGGCTCGTCTTCGGCGTGTGGTCGGCGTAGTAGAGACCCGACTGCCAGCCGAGCAGGTCGGACTCGTCCCAGATGTGGAAGATGTAGAGACCCTCGACAGTGGGTTGGCTGCACGCGATCTGCACGGCTTCTTGGTAGTAGCGCGCCTGCACCTCTTCCGAGACGGCGTCCTCGGCGGCTGGCGAGTCCCGGTTCGTGTAGAAGTGCTGCTTCGCCGTCGGGATAACGGTCTGGACGCCGAATTCGGTGTAGAGGATCGGGATCTCGGAACCCTTTTGCGCGGTGCCGTCGAACGCCTCGCCGAGAAGGTCGACGAGCTTGTCGTAGTCCGCGAGCGCAATCGTCGTCGAGTTCGGGTGGGCGAAATCGGGCGGAACCTCGGAGCGCTCGAGGTAGGGATGGTGGGCGAAGGCGTCCATCACCGGGCGCGACCGTCGGCTCTCGCGGTAGTAGCGGCCGAGGTCACGGATGAACTGCGTGGGGGAATGGGTCTGTCGCGACGAGCTCGGATCGTCGCCGCCGCGCGGCGCGAGGGCGCCACCAATGACGCGAATGCGCTTGGAGACAGCCTTCAGGGCGTCATACGTCTCGGCCAAGAGGGCGAGGTAGTCGCGCGCGGCGACGTCTTCGCCGTTGGTGCCGAACTGGGGGAGCCAAAAGCGGTTGAGGTTGGGCTCGTTGCCGATGATGAAGTCGCGGAACTGCGGCAGCTCCCGGGCGAGCGCGGCCGCATAGGTTGCGAATTGCGTCCGGAGTTCCGGCGTCCGCGGAGTGGTCCTGCTTCCCTCGTGCTGAACGATCAGCAGCGGCCGGATCCCGGCCGAGCGTGCCGCCGCCGCCGCGTTGCGCAGCTCGGTCAGGTCGGTCGGTGAAGGCGCGCGCTGCCCCGGCGCCCAGAACGCGTTCGTGATCGCCGCCTGGAACCCGGATGCCGTCGCGTCGCCCACCTTCACGGTCGCCGCCCCCGCGTCGGGATCGCGAACGAAGTACTCCCAGACGCCGATCGCCATCTTGCGGTCGTCGAAGAACCGGTCGATGCCGTAGAACGCAAGTGCCGCCAGGGCGGCGGCACCAACGACGAAAACCCCCCATTTCCGCACGGAGGCACGAGGCTACCCTGGCGACGATGGCCGTGTCTCTGGAACCAAAGCTGAAAGCACTGCCGGCGAAGCCCGGCGTCTACCTCTTCCGGGACGCCGGGGGCAGGATGCTCTACGTCGGCAAGGCGAAGTCGCTTCGCCCGAGAGTCCGGAGCTACTTCCAGCAGGGCGGCGACATCCGTTCGGGGATCAGCGGCATGATTCCGCGGATCGCCGACGTCGAGGTGATCGTCACCGGCAACGAGGTCGAGGCATTGCACCTCGAGCAGAACCTCGTCAAGCGCCATCGGCCGCCGTTCAACGTCCGCCTCCGCGACGACAAGTCGTTTCCGTACATCGCGGTAACGGTGGATGACGACTATCCGCGGGTGATGTTCACGCGTGAGCGGCATCGCCGCGGCGTCGTCTACTTCGGCCCCTACGCCAACGCGAAGAAGGTGCGTGAGACGCTCGACGTGCTTAATCGCGTCTTCCGGTTTCGCCCGTGCGAGGGCCCGAAGCCCGGCCGCCACTCCGGCATCCCCTGTCTCGACTTCCACATCGACCGCTGCTACGCGCCGTGCGTGGGCTACATCTCCAAGGAGGACTACCGGAAGGTGATCGACGGCGTGATCGAGTTCCTCTCCGGCGAGACGGACCCGATCATCCGCGAGCTCGAGCGGCGGATGAAGGAGGCGTCCGCGAACGAGAACTTCGAGGAGGCGGCGCGCTTCCGGAACCGGCTGTTCTCGGTCCGGCATCTGGCCGAGCGGCAGGCGGCAGACAAGCGAGCCGTCGGCACCGTGGACGTGATCGGGACCGCCATCGACGGCGACCGGGCGGCGGTGCAGGTGTTTCCGCTCAGGGACGGCCGGATGGTCGACCGCTACGGGTTTCACCTCGAGAACGTCGAGGGGCACGACGTCGCCTCGGTGCTCGAGGCCTTCGCGCTCGAGTACTACGGCTCTGCGCCGAGCATCCCGCCGCAGATCATCGTCCCGCGGCAGGCCGCCGACACGAGCGCGCTCGCTGAGTTCCTGTCCGAGCGGCGTGGGTCTCGTGTGGAGGTGCGGCCGGCCGAGCGGGGCGAGAAGCGTCGCCTCCAGGAGCTCGCCGATCAGAACGCGCGCCTGGCGCTGGAGGCCGACACGGCGAAGG
>DASZCE010000057.1:0-2981 GCA_035943455.1 Gaiellaceae bacterium
GCGCGAAGGACACCACGGACACGGCGAGGACCGACGTGACCGAGATGTCGATCTCGCCGGCGATGACGACGAACGTGAGCCCGAAGGCCAGCAGTCCGATGAACACGTACGGCGTCGCGAGGTCGAGGAGGTTGACGCGCGTGAAGAAGAACTCCGACAGCCGCGCGCTCCAGATCGCCCCGCCGACGATCCCGACCACGAGGAGCGTCTCCCAGCGGAAGACGAGCTGCGTCAGGAACCGCGTCATGGGGCCGCCTCCGGTCGCGCCGACGCCGCGGCGTGGCGGGCGGCGAGCACCTCGGCGCGACGTCGCCGCAACGCGTCCTGGAGGCGGCGCGTGACGAGGGCGTCGAGCGTGACGGCCACGACGATCGCGGCACCGTTGAAGAACATCTTCCAGAACTCGGAGAGCCGAAGCAGCGTGAAGCCGTCCTGAATCGTCGCGACGAGCACGGCGCCGAGGACGACGCCGAGGATGCTGCCCGAGCCTCCGAAGACGTTCACGCCGCCGATCACGACGGCGGTGATCACATCGAGCTCGAAGTCCGTGGCGGCGACGGCGTCGACGTTCGGAAACCGGGAAGCCCAGAGAAACCCGCCGAGCCCCGAGAGCGCACCGCAGATCGTGAACGCGAGGATGATCCGGCGCCCGACCGGGATGCCGGCAAAGCGCGCTGCCTCCGGATTCGAGCCGATGGCGTAGAAATCGCGCCCCCAGCGGGACCAACGCAGGACTGCAGAGCCGACGATCGCAACGACGAGCGCGAACCACGCAAGCGTCGGCAGACCGAGTGGCTTCTTTGCCGCCAGGTTCAGGAACGAGTCGGGCAGCTGGAACGCCGAGACCTGGTTCCCGGCGGTGACGTGGAAGGACAGGCCGCGGTAGATCGCGAGCGTCGCGAGCGTCGCGATGATCGCCGGGATCCGGGCGATCACGACGAGCAGGCCGTTCACGAGGCCGAGGACGATCCCCACGCCGATCGCGATCAGCGCGGCGACGACGAGCGGCGTCCCCTGGTGGTCGGCGAGGTAGTCCGCGCTGATGTACGCGCTGAGGCCGACCATGGAGGCGACGCTCAGGTCGATGTTCCGCGTGAGGACGACCATCGTCTCGCCTACGCCGACGACGACGACGATCGCGACATCCCTCGCGATGTTCTGCCAGTTTTCGACGGACAGGAAGTTCGTCGCGCGGACTGCAAAGAAGACGACGGCGACGCCGAGCGCGACCACGAGGCCGATCTCGCGCAGCCGGAACGCCGCCGCCGCGATCTGCTGTGGCTTCAGACCGCGGAGCTGAGCGATCACGCGGCCGCCACTCCCGCCGCCGCCGCGATCACGTTCTCCTGGGTCGCTTCCGCGCGCGAGAGCTCCGCGACGAGCGCCCCTTCACGCATGACGAGGATGCGATCGCTCATCCCGAGCACCTCAGGCAGCTCCGACGAGATCAGGAGGATGGTCAGGCCCTGCGCCGCGAGGCGCGAGATCGTCCGGTGGACGTCGGCCTTGGTCCCCACGTCGACCCCATGCGTGGGCTCGTCCAGGATCAGGATGCGAGGCTCGGCGGCGAGCCACTTCGAAAGCACCACCTTCTGCTGGTTGCCGCCCGAAAGGCTCTGAACGACCTGACTCGGGGCCCTCGCCTTGATCCGCAGCTGCTCCATGAACCGCCGCGTCAGCGCCAGCTCGCGCCACGGCCGCAGGATCCCCCCTGGAGTCAGCTCGGGCAGGATCGCCATGGTCGCGTTGCGTGCGATCGACATGGGCTGGATCAGCCCCTGGTGGATGCGGTCCTCGGGCAGGTACGCCAGCCCTCGCCGTAACGCGGCGCGCGGCGATCTCGGGCGAAACGCCCGACCGTCGATCCAGAGGCGTCCGCTGTCCAGTGGATCGACGCCGAAGATTGCGCGAGCGACCTCAGTACGGCCCGAGCCGACGAAGCCGGCGAGACCCACGATCTCCCCGCGGCGGAGCTCGAACGAGACGTCCGAGAAGAGACCGCCGCGCGAGAGCCCCTCGGCTTTGAACACCACGTCGCCGATCTCGGCCTGCTCCTTCGGGAAGAGCTGGTCGAGAGAGCGGCCGACCATCAGCCGGATGATCTGGGCCTGCGACAGCTGGTCGGCCGGGCGCGTATAGATGTGCCGCCCATCGCGGAGGACCGTGACGACGTCGGCGAGCGCCGAGACCTCCTCGAGCCGGTGGCTGATGTAGAGCACGGCCACGCCGCGGTCACGGAGCCGGCGGATCGTGGCGAACAGGCTCTCCACCTCGTGCGGCGACAGCGCCGCCGTCGGCTCGTCCATGATCAGAAGCCGCGCGCTCGACGAGAGCGCCTTCGCGATCTCGAGGAGCTGACGGTCTGCAACGCCGAGGCCGCGCACCGGCGTGTCCGGATCGATCTCGACGGCCAGCTCGCCGAGGATCCGGGCGGTCTCGCGGCGCATCGCGCGCCAGTCGACCGTGCCGAGGCGCGTGCGGAGATGCCTTCCGGCAAAGACGTTCTCGGCGACGGTCAGGTCCTGGAAGACCGTCGGCTCCTGGTACATCGCGACGATCCCGAGGCGATGCGCCGTATGCGCGTCCCCGATGCGCCTCGGCTCGCCGTCGAAGACGATCTCGCCTTCGTCGGGCTGGACGATGCCCGTCAGGATCTTCACAAGCGTCGACTTTCCGGCGCCGTTCTCGCCCACGAGCGCATGGACTGCCCCGCGCTCGACGTAGAAGCTCACGTCCTCGACGGCCCTGACACCGCCGTAGCTGCGCGAGATTCCGCGGAGCTCGACGAGCGGCGTTTGTGGGGGCGGCGAGACCGCTACGCGATTGTCGTCATCGACAGCCACGCGAATTGAAAGGATTCAAACACGTTTGTTGAATCGAATCAACCCCACGCCTATGGTTCTCTCATGGCGCGCGATCCGGCAGTAACGATCAGCGATGTCGCCGAATCGGCCGGCGTCTCCGTCGGGACGGTCTCCAAC
>DASZCE010000058.1:0-18600 GCA_035943455.1 Gaiellaceae bacterium
CGCGCCTCCACCTCCGCGACGAGCACGGCTTCAACGTCCTCGCCGACATCGCGGCAGCCGACTACCTCGATTGGCCGGGCTCGACCGAGGACGTCGCCGGCTACATCGGGACACCCACGGGGCGCAACATCTCCTCGCCCGGCTCGTGGGGGCTCGCGAAGCTGCCCGAGCCGAAGCCGAAGCGCTTCTCGGTCTCGTACCACCTGCTCAGGCTCGCCTCGGGCGCCGGCGAGGCGCAGCGCCTCCGCCTCCAGGTGTGGTGCGACGACGGCGAGCCGGTGCCGAGCGTCGTCTCCGTCTGGCCGACCGCGGATTGGCACGAGCGGGAGGCCTGGGACATGATGGGCATCGCGATCGACGGCCACCCGAACCTCGTCCGCATCCTCATGGACGAGGACTGGGAGGGCCACCCGCTCCGCAAGGATTATCCGCTCGGGGGGGAGCCGGTGCGCTTCTCGAGCGCGGAGTAGTTAGTGACTGTCGTCGAGCGGGCGCCGGCGAAGATCTACGAGGGAACGCGCATCCCCTCCCCGATTCCGACCGTCCTCCAGGTCGACCCGGCCCTGCGCGAGGAGGGGGACATCCTCCAGGTCAACTTCGGGCCGAACCACCCCTCCACGCACGGCGTCCTCCGCCTCATCGTCGACCTCAACGGGGAGCAGGTCGTCGGCCTCGAGGCGGTCGTCGGGTATCTCCACACCGGCTTCGAGAAGAACATGGAGCAGAAGACGTGGTGGAAGGCGATCACCTACCCCGAGCGGATCGACTACCTCTCCTTCCAGTACAACGAGCTCGTCTTCGTCCTCGCCATCGAGAAGCTGCTCGGGATCGAGCCGCCGGCGAAGGCGACCTGGATGCGCATGCTCCTCTGCGAGCTAAACCGCATCCACTCGCACCTCATCTGGCTCGGCACCGCCGCGCTCGAGATCGGCGCGATCTCGATGCTCTGGTACTGCTTCCGCGAGCGCGACGCCGTCCTCGATCTCTTCGAGCTGGTCACGGGCGCGCGCATGCACACGCGCTATTTCCAGACCGGCGGCCTGGCCGAGGACATCCCGCCCGGCTTCTTCAGCGAGTGCCGCCGGTTCGTCGACTACTTCCCGCGGCGGATCGACGAGTACGAGGCGATCCTCGACCGCCAGCAGATCTGGCTCGAGCGGACGAGAGGCCTCGGGCTCCTCTCCGCCGACGACGCCATCGCCCTCGGGCAGTCCGGCCCCGTCCTGCGCGCCTCGGGGGTCGACTGGGATCTGCGCAAGGCGGAGCCCTACCTCGCCTACGACCAGGTCGACTTCAACGTTCCCGTCTATCCCAACGGGGACGTCTACGACCGCTACAAGGTGCACATGGACGAGATGCGCGAGTCGACACGCATCGTCCAGCAGGCGCTCGACGGCATGCCCGAAGGCCCCTGGATCGTCGACAACCGCAAGCTCGTACTCCCGCCACGCCACGAGCTGCACACGTCGATGGAGAGTCTCATACACCACTTCAAGCTCGTGACCGAGGGCTATCGCGTACCTGAAGGCGAGGTGTACGTGGCGGTCGAGTCGGCGCGCGGCGAGCTCGGGTGCTACCTCGTCTCCGACGGCGGCCCGAAGCCCTGGCGGGTGAAGTTCCGCGCGCCCTCGTTCGTGGCCCTCGAGGCGACCGCCACCTGCATGCGGGACGCTCTCGTCGCCGACCTGATCGCGATCGTCGGCTCCCGGTACCAGTGGTCGACGACGACGACCGGGGCGTAGCCGCAGCCGCCGGCGCATTCGATCAGCCGGAACGTGACCTCGCCGTCGTCGGAGGTCTCCCCCGGGGGGATCCCGAGCTCCTCCTCAAAGGCATCCACGACCTGCTTCGCGCCGACAAGTGCGCAGGAGAGGTTCGTGCACACCTCGACGAGGTGCCGGCCGACCGGCTCGAGGTTGTACATGTCGTAGAAGGTCGCGACCGCCTCTACCTGGGCAGGCGTCACCTCCATCGCATCCGCAACTTCCCGCAGCGCCTCGGGTGGCAGCCAGCCGTTGTGCCGCTCCTGCGCCAGGCGGAGCGCGCCCATGATCGCCGAGCGCGGGTGAGGATAACGCGACTTCAGCCGGTCCACCTCCCGCTGAAAGTCCGCAGGACTTTCAGCCGATGTCATCGATCCACCTCGCCCATCACGGTGTCGAGCGAGCCGACGATCGCGATCAGGTCGGCGACGAGCGCGTTCCGCATACAGGTCGCGGTCGCCTCCAGCGCGACGAAGGAGGGGGCGCGGAACTTCACCCGCCACGGCCTCGGTCCGCCGTCGGAGGCGACGTAGCAGCCGAGCTCGCCGCGCGGCGACTCGATCGCGACGTAGACCTCGCCCTCGGGTACCAGGAACCCCTCGGTCACCAGCTTGAAGTGGTGGATCAGTGACTCCATCGAGGTGTGCAGCTCCTCGCGCGGCGGCAGGACGACCTTGCGGTCGTCCGTGATCCACGGCTCGCCCTCCAGCTGTTCGAGCCGGTCGAGACACTGCTCGACGATCCGGACCGACTGCCGCATCTCGTCCATGTGGACGCGGTAGCGGTCGTAGACGTCGCCGTGCTCGTAGACCGGCACGTCGAAGTCGATCTCGCCGTACGTGAGGTACGGGGCGTCTCTCCGCAGGTCCCAGTCGACCCCCGACGCCCGTAGCACGGGCCCGGACTGCGCGAGGGCGATCGCGTCGTCCGCGGAGAGAAGGCCGATTCCCTGGGTTCGCTCCAGCCAGATCTCGTTGCGGCTCAGGAGCTTCTCGTACTCGCGGATCGCCTTCGGCATCCACTCGACGAAGCGGCGGCACTCGGGAAAGAAGCCGCGCGGAATGTCCTCGGCAAGGCCGCCGACCTGGAAGTACCGCGTGTGCATCCGCGCGCCGCCGGCCAGCTCGGACAGGTCGAGGATCTGGTCGCGCTCGCGGAACGCGTACCAGAAGACGGAGATCGCGCCCAGCTCGAGCGCGGAGGTGCCGAGCCAGACGAGGTGAGAGTGGAGCCGGTTGAGCTCGCAGAGGAGTGTCCGCATCCAGCGCGCCTTCTCCGGCGTCTCCAGGCCGAGGAGCTTCTCGACCGCGAGGACGAAGACGAGCTCGTTGTTCTGGAACGAGACGTAGTCGATCCGGGGCGCGTACGTGATCGCCTTCCACCACGTCTTCGCCTCCATGTTCTTCTCGAAGCCCGTGTGGAGGTAGCCGATCACGGCCCGCAGGCCCACGACCTCCTCCCCGTTGAGGTCGACGACGAGGCGCAGGACACCGTGCGTCGAGGGATGGTTCGGCCCGAAGTTGACCTGCAACAGGTGCTCGCTCTCGCGCAGCTCGTCGGGAACCTGGAGAATCGTCGGCACAGGAGAGGGGATGTGCGTGTCCTCGTAGATCCGCGGCCGCTCGACGATTGCCATCAGCGCTGGGCCCTCACCGTTCGTCAGAGAACCGGACCGGCTCGCCGCCGATCGGATAGTCCTTGCGCAGCGGGTGTCCCTCCCAGTCGTCGTCCATGAGGATCCGGGTGAGGTTCGGGTGGCCCTCGAAGCGGATCCCCATCAGGTCCCACGCTTCGCGCTCGTGCCAGTCGGCGGTCGGCCAGACCGGGACGACGCTCGCGACGGTCTCGCCGTCGTCGAGCCAGACCTGCACGCGCACGCGGGGAGCTCCGTCGCGCAGCGCGAGGAGGTGGTAGTCGACCGCGAATCGCTTCGCCTTCGGCTTCGGCGCGCGCGCATAGCCCTGCGAGCCCGTTGCGCCGCCGAAGCCGCCGGGGAAGTTGAGGTCGCGGCCGGCCGCCGTCCCGTAGTAGCCGGCGACACCGCGGTTGCCCCAGCCGAGGTAGTCGACGGCGGTGATGTCGGAGAGGAAGCGGAACCCTTCGACGTCACGGAGGTGGATGCAAGCCTCGACGAGGCGCGACGGATCGACGACGAGCGTCGTCTCGCCGTGCTCCTCCTTCGTCTCGACCAGGCCGGGGACCGCCTCGTAGACCACTAGTGCTCCTTCAGGTGATGCTGCCTCGCTTCTCGGTCGCAGGCACCAAGCCAGAGCGCGCACTCCGACGAGCCGAGGCTGGATTGCCTTGGTGAGGAGGAGGGTCGCCTCTGGCGCCGTGTGATCGCGGCCGAGAAGCAGGCGTGTATTGCCTGGAGGGGCACTAGGTTGCGACGCCTCGGATCTCGTACGCCGGCGGGACGCCGGCATGGATCTTCTCCTGCAGCCGGACGATGCCCTCGACGAGCGCCTCGGGCCGCGGCGGACAGCCGGGCACGTGGATGTCGACCGGCATGATCTTGTCGACGCCCTGGAGGACGGCGTAGTTGTTGAACATGCCGCCTGAGCTCGCGCAGGCGCCCATCGCGATCACCCACTTCGGCTCGAGCATCTGGTCGTAGATCTGGCGCGTGGGCGCGGCCATTTTGTGCGCGACGCGGCCGGAGATGATGAGCAAGTCGGCCTGGCGCGGCGTCGACCGGAAGACCTCGGCGCCGAAGCGCGCGCTGTCGTAGCGCGAGGTCACGATCGACATCATCTCGATGGCGCAGCACGCGAGCCCGAAGGTCGCGGGCCAGATCGAGTAGCCCTGCGCCCACGCGACTGCCTTCTCGACGGTCGTGAGCAGGAGCTTCTCCTCGAGATTGCCGAGCTCTTGCTCGAAGACTCCCGGGCCCTTGTCCTTCCAGAGCACGCGCTCGGAGCGCAGCCCGTAGTCCTTCAGGCGCTTCTCCGCCACTCAAGTGCCCCCTTTCGCCAGATGTAGACGTACGCCAGCGCGAGGATGCCGATGAAGAACGCGAGCTCCCAGAAGCCGAACCAGCCAAGGGGCTCGAGCACGACCGCGAGCGGGTACAGGAACACGATCTCGATGTCGAACACGATGAAGAGCAGCGCGGTGAGGTAGAAGCTGATGGTGAACCGGTTCACGTCGGGGGAGCCCTGTGAGACACCGGACTCGAAGGGCAGGCGCCGCGTTCGGTTCCGCGCGACCGGCCGCGTCGCGAAGGCGAACGACATGCCGATCATGGAGAGTGGGATCGCGACGGCGAGCGCGCCGTAGATCAGAAACGGCAGCCAGTTATCGAGCATCGCTGCGTGCCCACGGGGGCCTCACCGTCGCGGAACACTACACCCTTCCAGCGTGCTACGAACGAGGCCGGAAACGGCTCAACAGAGCCTGAAGCAGTTGTTACAAAGTCGTCCGCCGACGCCCTCGAGAGGGGGACGGCGGCGGCCGCGGACACTGCTACGATGGCGCAGAGATGGAGATCACGGAACGCCCGATCACGCTTGTCTCGCTCACGGAGCGGGCGGCCTCGAAGATCACGGAGCTGATGGCCGACGAGCCCGCCGGCGAGGCCGAGGTGCTGCGTGTCGCCGTTCAGGGCGGCGGCTGCTCGGGGTTCGAGTACGCGCTCGGCTTCGACCGCGGCGCGATGGACGGCGACCACGAGCTCGAGTTGCAGGGCGTTCGCGTGGTCGTCGACCCCTACAGCGCGCCCTACCTCCAGGGCACCCAGATCGACTTCGTCGACGGTCTCCAGGGCGGCTTCGCGATCAACAACCCGAACGTCGTCGCCTCGTGCGGCTGCGGCCACTCGTTCCAGGTCGCCGAGGGCGACGAGCCTGCGGCCGGAATCGGGGACGGCTGCGGCTCCGGCTGTAGCCACTAGCAGGCCCTCGGTTACTAGCATTCGAAGCCGTGGCTGAGGGCGGCGACGTCGTCGACGTAACGATTCTGGGCGCGGGCCCGGTAGGACTCTCCGCTGCCTACTACCTCGGCCATCGGGAAGGCACCGTCCGGATCGTCGAATCGCTCGAGCAGATCGGCGGACAGGTCGCCGCCACCTACCCCGAGAAGCATGTCTTCGACGTCGCGGGGTTTCCGAAGGTCCTCGGCCAGCGGCTCGTCGACATGTGCGCCGAGCAAGGCCTCCAGTTTGGCGCCGACATCAGGCTGGGCGAGGAGGCGAAGACCCTCGAGCGGCTGAGCCAGAACGGCGAGGAGCTCCTGGCCCTCACCACGGACAAGGGGAACACGTACCTCTCGCGCATGATGATCATCACCGCCGGCCACGGCGCGTTCGAGCCGCGCAAGCTCGGAATCGACGGCATCGACGAGTGGCAGGGCAGGGGCCTCCACTACGTCGTCCGCGAGAAGGCGCAGTTCTCCGGCAAACGGTGCGTGATCGTCGGAGGCGGGGACTCAGCGCTCGACTGGACGCTCGGTCTCCAGGACACGGCCGAGCTGCCGATCACCCTCGTCCACCGGCGTGACCGCTTTCGGGCGCTCGAGTCCTCGCTTTCCGAGGCACGGCGGCTCGAAGGCGAGGGCGCCGTCCAGATCCTCACGCCGCACGAGGTGCGGGAGGTCCACGGAGACGGCTCCATCGAAGCGGTCACGATCGAGAACACGCAGACGGGGGAGAAGGCACGTCACGACTGCGACGCGCTCATCACCCTGCTCGGCTTCGTGTCCCACCTCGGCGCGATCGCAGACTGGGGCATCGAGCTCGAGGGCAAGCGGCAGATCAAGATCGACCCGACGACCTGCGCAACGTCCATGCCCGGTGTTTACGCGGCAGGCGACGTCGCCGGCTACCCGGGGAAGATCACCCTGATCACCGTTGGGATGGGCGAAGCCGCGATCGCGGCCAACAACGCGATCGCGGCGATGCGCGGCGAGAAGGTCCAGCCCAAGTACTCGACCGACTAGATCGGTGTCCCTCGGGCGAGGGATTCGACGGTAGACAGCTCCTGCCGAATCGCCCCTGGTGGAGACGTTGCGGGTCGAGTGCCTCTCCTGCGGCGCCCGCCGAATCATCGTCGGCGGAGCTCGTCACCACGTCGACGCCGGTGAGTGCCATCGCTGCGGTTACGTCGGGTGGGCGCTCGCCGACGAGCTGACGGCCGTCGTGCGGCGCCAGCTGCGCGAGCGCCCGGTGGAACGCCGAGGCCTCCGGACCGTCTGATCGGGCGACGCCCCGGTGCCAGGCACGCGGCCGTGGCCCCGGCGGACAAGCCCGGGGCGGAAGCGCCGAACTAGACTCACGGCGTGGCGGGCGTCGAGACGAAGACGGAGCTCTGGGGGGACGAGACGCGGAAGGCGATCGCCAACTTCACCGTCTCGGGGGAGCCGATTCCGGCTCCGGTCGGCCACTGGCTCGGGAGGATCAAGGGCGCTGCGGCCCGAGTGAACGCCGACCTCGGGCTCCTCGATGCCGACAAGGCGGAGCGGATCGCGGCCGCCGCGGAGCGGGTTGCGTCAGGGGAGCTCGACGATCAGTTTCCGATCGACGTCTTCCAGACCGGCTCGGGGACGTCGTCGAACATGAACGCGAACGAGGTCATCGCCACGCTCGCCGGAGACGACGTGCATCCGAACGACGACGTCAACATGGGCCAGTCGTCGAACGACGTCTTTCCCTCGGCCGTCCATCTCGCCGCCCTCGAGCAGCTCACGCATGATCTGATCCCGGCGCTCGAGCAGCTGGCGAACTCGCTCGGGCTCAAGTCGCAGGAGTTCGACGACATCGTCAAGTCGGGGCGGACGCACCTGATGGACGCCGTCCCGATCACGCTGGGCCAGGAGTTCTCGGGCTATGCGGCCCAGGTGCGGCAGGGCGCCGACCGCGTCCGCGACACGCTCGAGCGCGTCGGGCAGATCCCGCTCGGCGGCACCGCCGTCGGAACCGGGCTCAACACCCATCCCGAGTTCGCAGCGCGGGTCCGCCGCCGCCTCGCCGACGAGACCGGGTTGCCGGTCCGGCCGCCGGCCGATCCCTTCGAGGCCCAGGCCGCGCGTGACGCGCTCGTCGAAGCCTCCGGCGCACTCAAGACGGTGGCCGTCAGCGTGACGAAGATCGCCAACGACCTCCGCCTGCTTGCCTCCGGCCCGCGAGCCGGCTTCTCCGAGCTCTTGCTGCCCGAGCTCCAGAAGGGAAGCTCGATCATGCCGGGCAAGGTCAACCCCGTCATCCCCGAGGTCGTGACCCAGGTCGCCGCGCAGGTGATCGGCAACGACCAGGCGATCACCGTCGGTGGAATGCAGGGCCATCTCGAGCTCAACGTGTTCGTGCCGGTTCTTGCGCGCAATCTGCTCGACTCGATCCGGCTGCTGGCGGCCGCCTCGCGCCTGCTCGCGGAGAAGTGTGTCGACGGGATCGAGGCGAACCGGGAGCAGGCCGAGCGATACGCGGAGCTCACGCTTTCGGCGGCGACGGCGCTCAATCCCTACATCGGCTACGACCGGGCCGCGGAGATCGTCAAGACGGCGGCCGCGACCGGCCGCTCGCTGCGGGACGTCGCCCGGGAGGCCGGCGTCGACGAGGAGACGCTCGACAAGGCGCTGGATTACCGCGCCATGGCGAAGCCGCACCAGTAGCGGAATCCCTCGCCGGAGGGAGCGCCGGCTCCCCCCGGGAGCCGACACACGAAGGACACAAGGGGTCTCGTCGTTCGGCCGCCCCTGGCGGCGGACCCAGAAGCCGCGAGAGCGACGCCTGGAGAACCCTGCTCAATCCGAGACCATCCAATCTGGCCGCCGCCGCAGTGATAATCATCGGCTTGGCCGGAGAGGGCGCAGTCGCCGCAGCCGTGCCCGATCGGGCGGGCGGGATGACACCAGGCGTCGCTCGCGGCACCCGCGTCGGCTAAGACCGGCGCGGCCCGCCTCTCACGACGGTTGAATGCGGCCGGGTCGGGGCAAAACCGCCGCCTGAGGGAACGTGTGGCGCGGCGGACGCGATGACGTCCGTCTGCGCGAAAGGAGGTGAGGGGAGAGAACGCGTCTTTCTGAACGACTTCCAATCGTGAGAGGAGGACAAGTTGAAACTTGCGATCCGTGGTTTGATCGCCGGCGTCGTCTTATTCGCGACTGCAGCAGCGGTGGCTCTCATGTCGGCCGGGGATGCAGGCGGTGGGAGGCAGCCGGCGAACGAAGTGCTCGCGAAAGCGGTGAACATCGAGCTCGGCCGGTCGAAGCCGAACCTGAAGAGCACGTACGCGCGCCTCTCGGGCAGCACGGTCACCGCAGCGCTCGAACGAATGGGCGTGCGACGGCTGACGAGATCCAAGAGGAGCCTCCGCGGTCGCTCCAAGGGCGACGACGGCGTCCACGCGGTAAGCCGAAACAGCGAGGGCTGCTCGAACACGTTCGGAGGAGGCGGCGGCTCGGGCCACCGCGACGACGGTGACGACGAGGGCGGCGGCACCAAGAACATCCGCGTCAATCAGGACTGCACGCTGAGGCGACAGGCCGAGGAATGGGTCGGAGTGAACCCACGCGACTTCGACAACGTCGTCGCCGGCCAGAACGACTCTGTCATCGGCTTCAACCACTGCGGTTACGACTTCTCGTTCAACCAAGGGCGTAGCTGGGCAAGCGTGGGCACCGCGCCTCCGCCCTTCTGGCAGTTCATCCTCAAGGACGGACACACGAGCGACGCCTGCAGCGACCCGGCGGGGAGCTTCGACCACCTCGGGAACGCGTACGCGACCGGCGTCCTCTTCGACATCAACTCGCCGGCAAGCGCGATCCCGATCGTGAAGTCGAACTGGCCGAACGGCGGCGCGCTGTGGCATACGGCGGTTCCGACGGATGCGTGGCAGGAGTACAGGACCGCGCCGATCACCGGGCCGGCGTCGGACAACGACCCGAACATCTTCCACGACAAGGAGCTGATGGTCGCCGACTCACGGTCGACCAGTCCCAAGAAGGGCCGCGTCTACGTGACCTGGACCCGATTCGAGGTGACGAACTTCCCGGAAAAGGATGCCGGCCGCAGCCCGATCATGTTCAGCCAGTCACTCGACGGCGGCGCAACGTGGTCTCCGGCGATCATCATCAGCGGCGCCTCGGGGAGCTTTTGCACCGTCTTTCAGGGTCTCCCGGACACGCCGAACGCGTGCGACCAGGACCAGGGTTCCCACCCGGTGGTCGGACCGGACGGGACGATCTACGTCATCTTCGGGAACGCCAATACCCCGGAGCTGGGCATCAATCAGGTGCTGATGGTGAAGTGTCCGGCGGGGAACACCTGCGACAAGCCGTCGGACTGGACGCCGCCGGTCCGCATCGGCGACCTCATCGGTACTCACCCGTTCAACCCGAACAACGTTCCCGATCCGGAGACCGGTTGCCCACCGGGCCGGCAGTGCCTGCCGCCGAACGGCTATCGCGTCCCCGAGTTCACGTCGATGTCGATCTCGGTCGACCGGCACAGCAACCTCTACGCGGTCTGGGCCGACCACCGCGACGGCCGCGCGCCCTGCGATCTCCGGCCGATCCAGACGGCCGATCCGCCGTGCGACCACGAGGTGCTCTACTCGTTCTCGACCAACGGCGGCGCGACGTGGAGTCCGACGATCAAGGTGACCGATCGGCTCGGGGCGACCGCGCAGTGGCAGCCGTGGCACGACGTCTCCGGTGACGGAAGCGCCGTCTTTGCGGGGTTCTATGACCGGCACTACGGCAACTGTGAGTTCACCGGTTGCAACGACATCACGCTCGCGACCATCACCAACCCGAGGTCCTCGAACCCGAGGATCCGGTTCAGGCGGATCACGACCGCCTCGATGCCGAACCTGGTGCCGGCGAACAACCCGGTCCAGGCCGGCTTCCTCGGCGACTACATGTGGGTCGAGGTCTCACACCACAACTTCGACCAACGGGATGTCCATGTCGTCTGGGCGGATACGCGACCGCTGCCATATCGGCTGGCGCACCAGCAATTCCCAGAAGAGGACATCTACTACGCTCGCATCGAGCGCGGCAATCGCGATCACGACTAAACGAGGCAGACACTTCGCCTCACGAAAGGGCCCGGCTCCGGCCGGGCCCTTTCGCGTGTTACAGCGGGTTGCAGGCCGGGGAAGGCAGCAGCTTCAACACAGCTCGGCTCCCGCCAGAGCCGACGGCGAAGACGCGCAGCATGTCGCAGCGCGACAGCGTCGCTGACTGGATGACCACGCGGAAGGTGGCGTTCCGCCCGACGGTCGCGCGGCGCCTCGACATTTCGGTGGACTCAGTTCCACTGATTTCGACCCGCATAGTCACGCGCTCACGCGGCAAGAACTGCAGGCCGACGAGAGTCAAGGGCGCACGATCGACGAGTCTCAGCGCCGGCTTTCGCCCGACGTCGTGCGCTGCCGCAGATCCGACGATTGCAAGCAGGACGACGCTTGTGAGAGCAGCGAGTCGCATGCCAGAAGTATTCCCGCCGCGAGTGCCGCAAAACGGTCGACAACCAGCGGATCGATTAGGCCCTACTGCGGCGCGCCGTGCAGCCACCGAGTCCCGCGGAAACGCGGCTCTCACGCGCGTGAAGGAGGAGCTCGTTGCGGAAACTTGACATAGGGCCGTTGATCTAGGAACATCGATCGGCCGGCGGCCGGGGGTCTGGTCTTGGTCGCGGTATCGGGCAAGCAAGCGGGAGGGAACGATGAGAAAAGTTTCGGCGACGCGGCATCGCTGGTTGCGGCTGAGCTCGTACGCGTTTGCGGCGACCGCGATGCTCGCGTTCGTTGGCGTTCTGGCGTCGAGTGCCGGCGCCGGAAACGGCGACATCGAGCGGATAAGCACCAAGACTCTGCCGGCTGAGGCGCTCCGCGGCCGCGAGATCGTCCACGTCGGATCAGACGTGAAGATGTTGCGCACCGCACCCAAAGCCAGGGGCTCGCGCGCGGCGATTCGGAGGGTCCTGCGCCGCAACGCACGACTGCTTCGGCGAACCGGCAGGTATCGCCTTGCCTCGCATACCCCGACTGTCGGCGAGATCCGTCGCTGGCAGGCGGTCGACTTCGAGTTCGGCTTCCGGTACGGGAAGGATTTCACGTACCGCGGCGGCGGCGACAAGGTCGAGGTATGGGTGGCGAGCGAGCGGCGACGCGCGCCGGTCACCGACCCGGAGGCGCCGTTCTCCGAGGGTACGAACTTCATCGACGGCGACTGCCGCAACGGGCCGCGCACACAGATCACGGACGCGCAGGTCGCGTACCTGATCAAGGAGTTCGACCAGAACATCTATCCGTTGGAGTCGAACGCCTTCAGCGTTCCGCCGAGCCGCGACGGGACCAACAACACCGCCCCGGCCGACCCACGGTATCACCCACGGGGTGAAGGCGACAACATCGTCGTCCTCGTCGACAACGTCCGGGACGACAACTTCTACGACTTCAACAACACGCAGGCCTTCTCGTACGTCGCCGGGTTCTTCTCGTCGACGCTGAACGAGGTGTTCAACCGCAACATCATGACGATCGACGCGTGGGATTGGCTCCACCGCACAGGGGCGAACCCCCCGCACGAGCCGTCGTCGGACGTCTGCACGAGCGCACCCGCGCGGCCCTTCCTCTACGAGGGTGTCTTCGCACACGAGTACCAGCATCTGCTCGAGTACTACGCCAGCCCGGGCGAGGCGACATGGATCAACGAGGGCCTGTCCGACTGGGCGCAGACGCTGACCGGCTACGTGAATCCGGCAACGCCGATCACCCAGATCGGTTTCGACTCGCACACTCAGTGCTTCCTCGGGTACCTCGGCATCAAGACCGACGCAAATCCGATCCCTCGGCATGGCGGACCCGAGAACTCCTTGACGCTCTGGGGTGACCAGGGCGACGACGAGATTCTCTGCGACTACGGCGCCGCGTATACGAACATGGAGTACGTCCACGGTCAGTTCGGCACGGCGTTGATGAAGCGGTTGCACAACGAGGACCTGAACGGGTTTGCCGGCTACCAGGCCAGCTTGAACGCCCATGCTTCGGGTGCCTCCGTGGAGGATGTCATCCACCGCTGGGCGGCGATGGTCGCGATCGACGGCCTCCTCGACCAGGGCCGGGGGCTCGCGGGCGGCGTTCGGTCCCAATATCAGACGCCGACGCTCGACGCGACCGTCAACTGGGACATCCCGGACGCCTTCTCCGAGCCGGGTGCGCCACCGAACGGCTCGGACTACGTCCGACTGCAGAACGCGGCCGGTCAGCCCGTCAGCGTGAAAGACATCAGGTCGCTCCGCTTCGACGGCGCCTCGACTCACATCCCGCATCCGATCGAATGGACGGTCGACACCGTCTCACCGCCCGCAAGCGCTGCGAATCCGGCGCTGTACTCGGGCATTGCGGACAACATGGACCGGGCGATCGTACGGCAGGTAACCGTGCCGGCCGGCGGCGGGAATCTCACGTTCGACGGATTCTGGAACACCGAGGACGGTTGGGACTTCGCGTTCGTTCAGGTGTCCACGGACGGCGGGGCGACGTATACGAGCATCCCCTGCACCGACACGGTCACGGAGGATCCGGCTCATCCGTTCCCGGCGATCCCGTCGATCAAGTCACAGCTGCCGGGCTTCCACGCCTACTCGAACGGCTGGCGGCCGCAGGTATGCAGCCTCGCGGCCTACGCCGGCCAGACCATCTACGTGTCGTTCCGCCACATGACCGACACGAACACTCAGGGCTCGAACGACGCGGCTGCCGCGGGAGTCCGCCCCGGCTTCTGGGTCGATAATGTTGCCGTCGCGGGTACGCCGATCTCGGACGGGTCGACCCTCGACGGGTGGCAGTCGCCGACGCAAGTTCGGCCGCTTCCGGTGCACGGCTTCACCGTCCAGCTCGTCGCCTGGAAGACGAAGGGCACGAGCCCCGTCGCGATCACGAGGCTCGCGCTCAACTCGAGCTTCGACGCGACGGTCAGCGGCAAGCAGCTCAGGAAGGCACTCGGCGGTAGCAGGGCGGACTTCGTCGGCGCGATCGTGACGTACGACGAGCCGACCGAGTCGATTTCCGACTACGCGCCGTACACGCTGACGGTCGACGGTTAGATCGACTCGTAGCGAACTGGCGAGGAAGGGCCGCCTAGAGCGGCCCTTCCTCTACGCTGGCCTGTCGTGCGCGTGGCAACCCTTGCGCTCGCCGTCGTCGTGCTTGCCGCCTGTGATCCCGCAAAGGATTCGGCGACGATCGAACAGGGCGAGCTGGCGCAGCTCGTCCTCCAGTCCGACGATGTCCCCCGTGTCTTCGTCCGCTTCGACCAGGGACCGCAGCTCCGGGCCGACTCTCCCGGCGGGCGCCGAGCCGACCCGGCTCGTTTCGGACGCACCGCTGGCTGGAAGGCCCGCTACCGCCGATCGGGCTCGACGCGGACCGCCGGCCCACTCGTGATCGATTCGCGGGTGGACGCCTTCGACTCGGCGAGCGGCGCGGAGGACGAGCTGGAGGCGGCGCGGGACGACCTCGACCAGAGCGAGCTCGGCTGGAAGCCGATCGACGAGCCCGGGCTGGGGGACGAATCCTTTGCGGCGACGTTGGTCCAGTCTGGCCTCAGCGAGGTGCGGTACTACCAGGTCGTCTGGCGCGAGGACAACGCGACGGCCTCGCTGAACGTGAACGGATTCGAGGGAAGGCTTCCCTTTGCGGACGTGCTCGAGCTTGCGCGGAAGCAGGAGCAGCGGATCGCACGCGCCGCCTCGTAGCGGCACATCGCCGCCGCCGCAGCGGTTACCAGACCGTATCGAGGCGCCGAAAAGCGGCCCCTCCCGTGCCTTAGTACGCGACCGCGCCGCGACCTGTTTCGGCCGCGTGGCGCTGCTCGTCGGCCCGGTAGCTCGAGCGCACGAGCGGTCCCGCGAAGACGGAGCCGAAACCGAGGGCCTCACCCTGCTCCCGGAACCAGCGGAACTCGTCTGGGTGCACCCACCGGTCGATCTGCACGTGCTTCGCGGAAGGCTGGAGATACTGGCCGATCGTGACCACGTCGACGCCGTGCGTGCGCAGGTCGCGCATCGTGTCGACAACCTCGTCGTTCGTCTCGCCGAGGCCGACGATGATCCCCGACTTCGTCAGCACCCGGTAGTCGGCGAGCTCCTTCGCGCGCCGGAGCAGCCAGAGCGCCTTGTCGTACGAGGCCTTGGCGCCGCGCATGCGCGCATGGAGCCGGCGCACCGTCTCGATGTTGTGGTTGAAGACCTCGGGGCGTTCGGCCAAGACCGTATGCAGAGCCTCCTCCTCCGCGCCGAGGAAGTCGGGGGTCAGGACCTCGACGCTCACACCAGGCGACTTGTGCTTGACGGCGCGGATCGTCGCAGCGAAGTGACCGGCGCCCTTGTCGGGAAGATCGTCTCGGTCGACGGAGGTGACGACGACGTGCTCGAGCCCCATCTCGGCGGCGGCCTTGGCAAGCCGGAGCGGCTCGAGCGGGTCGGGCGGGTGCTCGGGCCGGCCGGAGTGGACGTAGCAATAGCGGCAGGCCCTCGTACACGTGTCGCCGAGGATCTGGAACGTGGCCGTCCCGCGGCCCCAGCACTCGGCGATGTTCGGGCACCGGGCCTCCTCGCACACGGTGTGGAGGCTGGAGCCGTGGATCAGCTTGCGGACGTCGAGGTACTGCGAGCTCGCGCTCGGCGCGCGGACCTTCATCCACGGCGGGCGGCGCGGCCTATCGGCGACCGGCAAGCTCTTCATGTCTGCTCCACAGCGCAGGTCCTTCCTCAGGAGGCAGCTCCTCGAACGCTAGCCCGAACACCTCGCCCAGTGCCGCAGCCGCGTGCGGACGCACCTCGTCGACGGGAACCGGACGGTCGAGCTCACGGGCGATCGTCGTGAAGGCGGTGTCCTCGAGCCCGCATGCCGTGATCCACTCCGTGAAGGGCGCGGGATCGAGGTCGACGTTGAGCGCGTAGCCGTGCGTCGTGATCCACTTCGAGATGTGGACGCCGATCGACGCGATCTTCCGTGGCGGCGGCGTCAGCCAGATGCCCGTCAGGCCCTCGATCCGCGTCGCGTCGACGCCGACGGCGGCCAGCGTCCGGACCAGGGCCTCCTCTAGGTCACGGCAGTAGCGCTTCACGTCCTGCCCGTGGCGCTTGAGATCGAAGATCGGGTAGGCCACGAGCTGGCCGGGACCGTGGTAGGTCGACTTGCCGCCGCGGTCCGTGTGGACGATCTCGACGTCCGCCCCCTCGGGGACGTGCAGCTCCCCCTCCTCGGCCCGGCGGCCGAGCGTGATCACCGGCGGATGCTCGAGCAGCAGCACCGTGTCCGGCACCTCCCCGCGCAGCACAGCGGCGGCGAGCGCGCGCTGCCGCTCCCACGCCTCGAGGTAGGGCACGAGCCCGAGGTTGACGATGTAGGCGGAGCGGCTCACGGGCGTCCCGTCTCATAGCGTGGCAGACCGTCGTCGGGCAGCGTCTCCCACGGCGCGACCGAGCGCACGAAGGTGTGGGCGTCCGGCTTCTGGTTGAGCCCGCTGTCGATGGCGCTCAGACGAACGCTCGCGTGCTCCGACTTGGGCCAGCCGCCGCCGAAGAGGTTGGAGCCGCAGAGACGGCAGAAGCTCTTCGCGGTGCCCTCGTACGGCTGGAACGTGACGATCGACTCACGGCCCTGGAGCACCGAGACGTCCTCCGTCCGCGCCCGCCCATTGGCGGTTCCCCCACCTCCCGAGATCTTCTTGCAAGTCGTGCAGTGGCAGAACCCGAGATTGATGAACGGGCCCGCGACCTCGAACTGAACCGCGCCGCAGAAGCAACTGCCTTTCATCGCGCTCACGCTCCTCCCAAGGTAGTCGTCCCGTCAACCAGCTCGGCGATGATCGCGAGCCACGCGTCGACGGGACGGCCGAATTCGGAGCGGGCCGCTCCCGGGATCCGTTCGAGCGTCCGGCGCCAGAGGTCCGCCCGCGAGATGCCGTGAAGCAGATAGCCGTCGGCAAAGAGCTTGCGAAGCTCGGGCATCGGCGCGAAGCTGCTGAACGGCTCGAGATAGAGATCACATAGACGCTCGACTTCCGCCGAGCCGGGCTCGTAGCCCAGGCGGTCGGCCGCGTTTCGGACCGTCTGCAGCGGGCCGAGGAACGGATGCGTTATGACTGCCTCTGCCCAGTCGATCCAGACCGGACGCCCGCGCCGGACGAAGATATTGCCGTCGTGCGCCTCCATATGGGCGACGGTCAGCGGCAGGGACCCGGCAAGCCGCTCGGCCGCTCCGCTCACCGCTTCGAGCCGGTCGCCGCCCAGGGCGACGTAGCGCTCGGCCAGCAACGCCGGCCGGTCATCTGGAGTACCGAGCTCGAGGGCGGCGTCTGCGAGCTGCATGAACTCGAGCTGGAGCTCCGCGTAGAGCGGAAGGATCTCCTCCCAGGAGGGTGCAGGCTCCGCCGCATCCAGGAGGTCGCGAAGGCGCGGGCCGACGTCGTGAGTCAGGATCCGCCGCCCTTCCCAGGCGATCACACATGGCAGCGCATCGGGTCGATGCTCGCTCAGGAGCTCCGTCAGCGCCGGCTCGAACTCGTCGTCGGCCGGATTTTCCTTGAACCAGGCGGTGCCGGCCACCGTCGGCACTCGCGCGATCGCCGACCAGGGACGGGTTCGCTGGAGCTCTACAGCCCCCGTCCGCTCGACGTGTTCGTCAATCCATGCCGTGGCCTCGTCTAGCCAGCCGGGCTCGTCCCAGGGGAGCGACCTAATACGCCGCTTCGTCCCAGGTCTGGAGCTTCTCGCGGAGATCGCGCAGGAACCGGCCGGCGAGCGCACCGTCGACCAGGCGATGGTCGTAGGTCAGCGTGATGTTCATGATCGGACGGATCGCGATCACGTCCTTGCCGTGCTCGTCCTGGGTCACCCACGGACGCTTCACGAGCGCGTAGGTGCCGAGGATGGCGGACTGAGGCTGGCTGATGATCGGCGTCCCGTGGAAGGTGCCGTAGCCGCCCGGGTTCGTGATCGTGAACGTGCCGCCCTGGACCTCGTCCGGCGTCAGCTGCTTGTTGCGGGCGCGCTCGGCGATATCGGTCACCGCGCGCGCCATCCCGAGCAGGTTGAGCCCCTCGGCGTACTTGACCACCGGCACGATCAGACCCTTGCCCTCGGCGAGCTCGACGGCGAACCCGAGGTTCACGTAGCTGCGCGTGATGATCTTGTCGCCGCGGATCTCGCCGTTGATCCACGGGTAGTCCTTCAAGGTGTCGACCACGGCGCGGGCGACGAAGATCAGATACGTGGGATTGATCCCGTAGTCCTTCTGGTAGATGGGCTTCAGCTTCTCCCGCAGCGCGACCACCTTGGACATGTCGACCTCGATCGCGCTCGTGACATGCGCCGACGTGTCGAGTGACCGGCGCATGTGCTCGGCGATGCCCTTGCGCATCGCCGACATCGGCTCCTCTTCTTCTCCCGGAGCCGCCTCCGCAGCGGCGGGAGGAGGTGCTGGTGCTGCAGCCGCCGGAGTCGGAGTGGGCGCCGGAGTAGGAGCGGGCTCGGGAGCAGGAGGCGGAGCTGGTGGCGCCGCGGGTGCTTCGGCAGGCTCCGGAGGCGCCGGCGCTTCGGCCGGCGCCGGGGCGGCCTCTCTCGCCTCCGGTGCTTCAGCACCCGAGGCGACATACGCGAGGATGTCCTTCTTCGTCACGCGGCCACCACGCCCCGTGCCTTGGACCCGCGAGACATCGACGTCGTGCTCGGAGGCTATGCGCGCGACCACCGGGGAGACGAAGCTCTTGCCGTCGCCGCTGACGTCGGTCGGCGCCGGCGGGCGCGCGGGAGCAGGAGCGGCCCCCGGCATCGGCGCGGGCGCTGCCGGCGCCTCGGGCTCCGGGGGCGCCTCGGGCTCCGGAGCCGTCG
>DASZCE010000059.1:0-8516 GCA_035943455.1 Gaiellaceae bacterium
GCCTGCTTCGGCCGGCAGCGCGTTGACGCGAATCGGAGCTCACAACTCGAGCGGCCGGTGTCCAACGAGGCGGGCAGACTGGCGTCGTGGGCACGACGGCGCCGTACCGATTCGACGAGCTCGGCTGGCTGCAGTTCGACCGCCTCTGCGCGGACGTTCTCGACGTCGGCGCCGGCTGGACCGAGCGCGACTTCGGCCGCGTCGCGCTCGTGTCCGAAGGAGTGCTCCCACCCGCCGGCGGTTCGCGGCTCGAGGCGCCGACGCTCGTCATCGTCGCGTGGCTCCGGCCCCGGGAGTCGCGATCATGGCTGCTCCGGCGCATCGTCAAGAGAGAGCTCGACCAAGTCGCTGCCGCGTCCGCACTCGTGGTCACGAACGCCGAGACGTTCGAGGGCGAACCGATGCCCGTCCGGATCGTTCACGTCGGGCCGAGCGAGCTCTCCGGCCTGCTCGACGCCAGGGCTGACCTGCGCCTGCGTGTTCCCTCCGTGCTCGGGATCCGAGCTCTCGACGAGCTGATCCCGGAGGAGGTGATCGCGCGATCGACGGCCGATGTCGGTGCTGCGACCGAGCTCGCGCGCGTTTTCGTGCCGACCGGCGCCTACGTCCGGGCTCTCGACGTGCTGGAGGCGCGTCGGTTCGCCGTGCTGGTCGGCCCGCCGGAGATGGGGAAGACGGCGATCGCACGGATGACGGCGCTCGCGCAAATGACCGCCGGCTGGGAGGCGCACGAGTGCATCCGTCCCGATCAGCTCTGGGCCGCGTTCGCCCGTGACCGCCCGCAGGTATTCATCGCCGACGACGCCTTCGGATCGACGGAGTACCGGCCCGACGCCGCGGATCGGTGGGCGCTCGAGCTCCCTCACGTCCTGCGCGCGCTGGATGACCGTCACTGGCTGATCTGGACGTCGCGGCCGGCGCCACTCCGAGCCGGGCTTCGCCGGGTCCACCGGGAGCACGGGCTCGAGCGGTTCCCACAGCCGGCGGAGGTGCAGGTCGACGCGGCGGCGCTGGACGTCGGCGAGAAGGCGCTGATCCTCTTCCGGCATGCGAGGGCCGCGCCCCTGACGCGCCCCGCGGTTCGCCTCATCCGCTCCCACGGGTGGACCATCGTGAGCCACGCCCATTTCACGCCCGAGCGCATCAGGCGCTTCGTACGCCACCGGCTGCCGGCGCTGGCTGCCGAAGCCACGGCGGCGGTGGGGGTTGCCGCCGCGGTGGACGCCGAGATCCGCGAGCCGACACGGGCGATGGCGGCTTCTTTCGCAGCGCTCCCTGCGGAGCACCGCGTCCTCCTCCTCGCGCTGCTCGATGCGCCGCCGGAGCCGGTGCCAGAGCGTGCGCTCGCCGCCGCGGTGCGTCGCCACTCCGAAACGGGGTTCACGCGTACGCCCTCAGAGCTGGTCGACCGGCTCAGCGATCACTTCGTCCGTGTCGTGCCGCCGACGAGCGTCGCGTGGGTACATCCAAGCTGGCGGGACCTGCTGATCACGCAGCTCGCCGCCGAGGCGCACGCACGTTCGCGCTTTCTCGAGCGTTGCAGCCTGCACGGAGTCCTGCTCGCTCTCTCGACCGCCGGGGGCGCCGCCGGCGAACGCCTCCTCCCGCTCCTACGCGAGGATCGTGACTGGGACACCCTGGCGGCGCGGGTCGACGAGCTTGCACCGGATCTCGACGATGCATCGACCACGCAGCTGCTCGAGGCGCTCGGTACCGCGCTTGCCGCAGATCTCTCGGACTGGGCGCGAGCGGAGGCGGTCGCCCTCGCCGCAGCCACGCTCGAGCGTCTCGCCCGCATGTGGGACGACAGCCGCGCAACGCTTTCCGTGAGCGTGCTGGAAGCGTGGTTTGCCCTCGCCGCAGGCCTGCTCGAGCCGCCGCGGGTGCCGTCGATCGATCGGACCTGGATCGAGCTCGTCCCCACGGAACCGGTGGATCCCGCGTCGCGCCTGGAGCTCGTCCGGCTCGATGAATGGCTCGCACTCGCCGACGTTCTCCGCACCTACGTGCCGCACGAGCTGGATCGATTCGGCTTTCCCGCGCGGTACTACGCTGTCTTCGCCGCGTTCCTCGCCGCGGCGGAACGCGTCCCCGAGGAAGCCGAGGCGCTCGTCAGCCGAATCCTGCGAGGCCTCCGCCGGCTGGCGCCCGCCCTCGATCCCGAGACGGAACACGTGACCGACGTCCTCGCGGCGCGCAACGAGCCGTGGTTCGAGGTGCGGTTCGAGACGCATCCGCGACGGTCCGAGCCGGCGTTCGGCGACAGGGCTTTCGTGACGCGCGTACTACGGGATCTCGGATGAGCGCCGCCCGACCCCGACCGTGTTAGGTCAATCAGGCGGCGGCAAGGTCGTCGTTCCGCCGATTGGCGGAAGGTCGCCTTCGTCGCTGACGACGGTTTCCTCGTCGAGCGTCGTCGGCGAGGTGCTCGGTCAGATCCGGCGGCGTGTCGGGCTCGTCGTCGTCTGCCACGACGGAACCGTGGCGCGCGACGATCGGCGGTAGGCGCGAGCGCGATCAGGAGTCCGCGGGCGACGCGGTCGGGACGTTCTCGGCCCAGCGGTAGAGGTGCTCCGGCCTGCCGGTCGAGCCGTAGCGGAGGGAGAGTTCGACGGCTCCCGTCGCGGCCAGGTACTCCAGATACCTCCTCGCCGTCCCGCGGCTGACCCCGGCCTGCTCGGCCACGTCGACGGCCGTGGCGTCGTCGCCGGCGTTCTGGACCGCGTCGATCACTTTCGCGAGCGTCGGCGCGGAGATGCCTTTCGGTAGCGACTGGCGACCGTGCGAGCGCAGCAGCGCGAAGACGTGGTCGATGTCGGCCTGCTCCGGAGCGCTCAACCGCTCGAGGCGGTGGCGATGTGCCGCGTAGCTCTCGAGCCGCTCGCGGAGCGTGTCGAAGAAGAACGGCTTCACGAGATAGTGGACGACCCCTCCGTGGATCGCCGTCCGGAGCGTGTCGGCGTCCTTGGCCGCCGTGATCGCGATCACGTCCACGTGGTGCTCCGAGCTGTCGCGGAGCCGCTTCAACACCTCCAGGCCGCTCATGTCCGGTAGATAGATGTCCAGAAGGATGAGGTCGGGCCGGAGCGAGCGCGAAAACCGCAAGGCGTCGGTCGCCGTGTGCGCCTCGCCGACGACCTCGAACCCGGGTACACGCTCGACGTACGAGCGGTGGATCGACGCCGTCATCGCGTCGTCGTCGACGATGAGCGTCCTGATCATCCGTGCGCCGTCTCGACCGGCGAGCGCTCGTGCGGGAGGAGCACCGTGAAGCGCGCGCCGTCGGCGTTCTCGATCGTGATCTCGCCGCCGCGGCGCTGCACCGCCTGGCTGACGAGCGCGAGGCCGAGGCCGCGGCGTCCCACGCCGGTCGCGATCTTGGTGGTGAAGCCGTCCGTGAAGATTTCGTCCATCAGACCGGGGTCGACGCCAGGGCCGGAGTCGTGCACGACGATCAGGATGCCGTCGGTGTCCTCGCGGATCGTTACCTCGATCGTGCCCGATCCCGCCGCCGCCACGGACTCGAGCGCGTTGTCGACGAGATTCCCGACGATCGTGATCACGTCCCGTGCTTCCCCGACTTCGCCGGGGAGCCGGGAGTCGTCGGTCACCCGCAGCTCGACGCCCCGCTCGGAGGCGACCGCGGCCTTGCCGAGCAGCAGGCCCACGAGCACCGGGTCGGCGCCGGTGTCCATCAGCGAGGCGACGAGCGCCTGACGGACGAGTGACTCCTGGCGGATGAACCGGGCCGCCTCGCGGTGCCGACCCACGTCCATGAGGCCGGCGATTACGTGGAGGCGGTGTGAGAACTCGTGCTCCTGGGCGCGAAGCGCGTCGGCGAGGCTGCGCACGTCGTTCAGCTCCCGCAGCAGCGCCTCGAGCTCCGTGCGATCGCGGAGCGTGATCACCGCGCCGATCTCCTTGCCTCGTACGGCCACAGGCATCCGGTTGACGACGAGGACGCGGTCGTCGACGAGGACGACCTGGTCGGGCTCGTCGACGTGCCCCGCCATCACCTCGCGGACGTGGCCCGGCGGCACGATCTCGGCGAGGTTCTTGCCCACGGCATCGTCGCCGACGCCGAGCAGCCGCTGAGCCTCGTCGTTCACGAGCGTCACGCGCCCCGAGCCGTCGGTCGTGACCGTCCCCTCGCGGATCCCGTGCAGCATCGCCTCGCGCTGCTCCAGGAGCGTGCCGATCTCCTCCGGCTCGAGGCCGAAGGTCTGTCGCTTGATCCGGCCGGCGAGGAGCACGGCGCCGCAGATCCCCAGGACGAGCCCGAGCGCGGGCGGGATCAGGATCACGGGCAGATCGGCACGCAGGCGGGCGGCGATCGTGCGCTCGAGGAACCCGACCGACACAAGTCCGATCACGCGGCCGCGGTCGTCGCGTAGCGGGACCTTCGCTCGCACCGACCGGCCGAGGGTTCCCTCCTGGCTGCCGATGTACTCACGACCGGAAAGGGCGATGCTCGGATCGGTGGAGACGCGCTCGCCGATCTTCTCGGCGTCGGGATGGGAGTAGCGGATGCCGTCGCGGTTGGCGACGACGATGAACGCCGCGCGCGTCTTCCTCCGGATCTTCTCTGCGATGGGATTGATCGTCCGCTCAGGGTGCGCGTCGTCGAAGGCGGCGACGACGGCATTGAGCGATGCGACGGCTCGCGCGATGGCGAGCGAGTGCTCACCCGTTTGCTTATCCAGCTGCCGCCGAGCCTGGACGACCGAGACGGCGAGCCCAGCCCCGAGCGTGATGACGATGATCGCCACCTGCAGGAGGAGGATCTGCGTCGAGAGACGCGGCCTTCGCCAGACCCGGGAGGGCGCCATCGCCAAAATCGTACGACGGGGTGGTCGGCGCCGGGCGTGATCACAAACGACAAAACGATCGCAATGAACGTTTCGTCGAGAACGATCGAAACTGTGGACGTCGCTTTTCCACAGGTTCACAATCCCGCGCGCTCTTGTCGTGATGGCAACAAAGGAGGAATCCGTCGTGTCTCTGACCTCACGACGGAGACGCGCGATCGCGCTCGTCTCCGCCTCGTTTCTCGCGCTCGGCGCGGCGGCGCTAGCGGCTGCCGCCACGAGCGGCGGGACAGCAGCAACGCCGGCGAACCCGCCGGTCGCCAAGCTGGTCGCGCAGTCGAAGCGCGAGTCCGGCCTGATCGTCTACGGCAACGCGCCAGCGGCGAACTTCAAGGTCGTTACGGACGCGTTCCGCAAGAAATACCCGTGGATCAACGTGACGTCGTACGACCTCGACAACAACGTCATCTTCTCGAAGTACGCGTCGGAGGCGGCGCAGGGCTCCCGCACCGCCGACCTGCTCGTCTCGAGCGCCCCGAACCTGTGGGTCTACGCCCGTCGCCAGCGGTACGTCGTCGATTTCACCCCCGGCGGCCTCGAGAAGTACCCCTCGTTCGTGAAGCAGTACAAGGGAATCTTCGTGCTCTCCCCGGACCCGGCGATCATCGTCTACAACCGGAGGCTGCTCGGGAACAAGGTTCCGACCCGGCTCACGACGATGGCGTCGGATTCCCGGACGTACGACAAGCTCACCGGCTACACCGTCGACAACCTGTTCGGCTACACGGCGCTCTGGGGCTACGTCAAGAAGCGCGGCTGGGGTGCGCTCGAGCGCGTCGGCAAGGACCGTTTCCGGGCGGCGACGGGCGTCGCGACGCAGCTGCAGCTGGTCGCACAGGGCGCGGCGAAGGCCGCGTACCTGACGTCGCCGACCGCTCGCTTCACGATCGAGCAGAACGCCCAGTACAAGGACCTGCTCGCGTGGACCTACATGCGTGACGCCACGTCGCTCGTGCCGCGGGGCATCGGCGTGACCGGGAAGGCGGCGAGCCCCGCATCGGCGAAGCTCTTCCTCAACTACGTGTACAGCACGCAGGGCCAGCAGACGATGTGCGAGGCGGGCTTCACGGCCTTCCGCCTGAAGTGGAAGCCGAGCCGTGGGTGCAAGAACACGCTCGCCGAGGTGTACGCGAAGGTCGGAAGGAAGAACGTGATCTTCGTTCCCTTCAGCCAGAAGTTCGTCAACGACCAGCCGGCCTTCCGTAAGCGCTGGCACAGCATCTTCGGCTAGCCGAAGAAGAGGTTCGGGGCCCAGGATGGCGACGACGCACTACGCGAGCGAGGCCCTTCCCCAGCCGCGCCGGAGCATCGTCCCGGCGAGCCTCCTCCAGTGGCTCACGTGGGGGCTCGTCGTCACGCTCGTCCTGGGCCCTTTCCTGCCCCTGCTCTACGCCTCCCTCCGCGATCGCCCGCTTTACGAAGCGGGCGGCGTTTTTACGATCGAGCCGTACCGCGAGCTCTTCGGCCAGCGGGCGTTCTGGCACGCCTGGTGGAACACCCTCCAGTTCGCCGCGCTGACGACGGCGATGGCCGTCTCGCTCGGCGCGGCGGTCGCGATCCTGTGTGCCCGGACGGACCTTCCCGGCCGCCGCGCCTTCAGCAGGCTCGTACTGCTCCCGCTCCTCCTGCCGTCGCTCGGCATGGTGCTCGGGTGGATCGCCGTCTGGGGCGACGGCGGCTATGCGACGAGCTTCTTCCACCAGCGTCTGCATATCGGCACGCCGGCGATCGACACGATCGCCGGCATGGCGCTCGTCGAGGCTACGCGGCTGATGCCGGTGGCCTTTCTTACGTGCCAGGCCGCGCTCGTTCGGGCGGATTCGTCACTCGAGGACGCGGCGCGGAGCGCCGGGGCGTCGCCGCTCCGCGTCCTCCGCAGCGTGACGATTCCGATGCTGCGGCCGGCGCTCCTGAACGCCGCGACGCTGATCTTCACGCTCTCGATCGCCGTGCTGGGCATACCGCTCCTGCTCGGCGTCCCCAACAACATCCAGTTCGTCTCGAGCTACCTCTACACGCTCTGGACGAATGCGTCCTCGCCCGACCCCGGTTCGGTGAGCGCAGGGGCGATGCTCCTGCTTGTCGCGGCCACGCTCCTGCTCCTGGTCCGCAACCGGCTGCTCGGCGCCGAGGCTCGGTTCGTCTCGGTGGGTGGCAAGGCGAGCCGGCTCGCGCTGCTCTCGCTGCGGCGCTGGCGCTGGCCGCTCGCCGCGGCGATCACGTTCTATCTCCTGTTCACGACGCTGCTTCCGGTCCTCGGCCTCGCCCTCATGTCCTTCGTCGTCGTCCTGACGCCCCTGATCGCACCGTGGGAGCTCCTCACGTGGAGCCACTGGCAGATGCTCGACGACGGCATCTTCCGCAACTCGATCCAGAACAGCCTGATCATCGCCCTCGTCGGCGCCGTCCTCGCGACGGCCTTCGTCACGCTCGCCACCCTCGTCGCGCACCGCTCCCCCTTCCGGCTGCGCCGCACGATGCCGTTCGTGATGCTCTACCCGCGCGCGACGCCCGGGATCATCATCGGCATCGGCTTCTTCTGGGCCTACCTGCTGACTGGGGCGCTCGGCGACTGGTTCCGCGGCAGCATCTGGGGGATCATGCTCGCGTTCTGCATCCGCAACCTCCCGCTCGCGTACATCGTCATGTACCCGACGATGGCGCGGATCGGCGTGGAGCTCGACCGTGCCGGGCGCGCGGCGGGCGCGGGGTGGTGGACGACGAGCCGGCGGATCGTGCTGCCGCTGCTGCGGCCCGCCATGTTCGCCGCATTCATTCTGCTCTTCGTGGAGCTGCTCAACGACTACGACCCGGCGGTGTTCCTCGTGAAGCCGGGGACGGAGGTCATGGGCGCGACGATGCTGTCGCAGTTCATCCAGGGGGCGGTCGGTCCCGTGGCGGCGCTCGCGATGGTGCAGGTGCTCTTGACCGTCGTCGTGCTCGCCGTCGGCAGCAGGGTGTTCAAGATCTCGACGACTGGAGGACACGATGCCTGAGATCACGGTCGAGAGCCTGGTCAAGACGTTCGGCGCGCAGCGCGCTCTCGACCACGTCGACTTCACGGTTCGGGACGGCGAGCTCTTCACCCTGCTCGGCCCGAGCGGCTGCGGCAAGTCGACGACGCTGATGTCGATCGCCGGCTTCCAGCAGCCGGAGGAAGGCCGGATCGGCGTCGGCGAGCAGACGGTCTTCGACGCGGAGCGGCGGATCGCGCTGCCGGCCGAGCAGAGGAACCTCGGGATCGTCTTCCAGTCGTACGCGGTGTGGCCGCACATGACCGTGTACGAGAACCTCGCGTTCCCGCTCAAGGTCAGACGCCTGAAGCGCGCTGAGATCCGCGAGCGCATCGCCGACACGCTCGAGCTCGTAGAGATGACGCCGTACGAGAAGCGGTACCCGCACGAGCTCTCGGGCGGCCAGCAGCAGCGCGTCGCCCTGGCGCGGGCGCTCGTGCTCAACCCGTCGGTGCTGCTGCTCGACGAGCCGCTCTCCAACCTGGACGCGAAGCTGCGCGTGCGAGCGCGGACCTGGGTGAAGGAGCTCCAGCACCGGCTCGGGCTGACGACGATCTTCGTCACCCACGACCAGGACGAGGCGCTCTCGATGAGCGACCGCATCGCCGTCATGAGCGCCGGCGAGATCCAGCAG
>DASZCE010000060.1:0-4554 GCA_035943455.1 Gaiellaceae bacterium
GATCGGCGCGCTGCGGCTGATGCCGGGGTTCGACGTCACGATCGGCGACTACACGCTGATACCGAACCCGTTCTGGGGTGGGGCGCTGTTCCCGCTCGCGGTCTTTGCCTTCCTGTTCGCATGGCCGTCGATCGAGCGGTGGCGGACGGGCGACCGCGAGTTCCACAACCTGCTCGACCGCCCGCGCGACGCGCCCTGGCGGACGGGCGTCGGCGCGGCGCTCCTCGCCTTCGTGGCGATCGTGTTCCTCGTGGGGTCGATGGACCGCGTGGCCGTCTCCGTCGGGGTGCCGTACACGTGGCAGATCTGGATCTTCCGGGCGGCCGTCCTCGTGCTGCCGCCCGTGGCCTTCGTGACGACGCGGCGGATCTGCGCGGAGCTCGGTGAGCGCCAATGGTCGAAGGTCGAGCCGTCGATCGCGCGCGAGTGACGCCGGATCACGAGGAGGGAGAGCGCCCCGCTCCCCCTCCTCGTCGAAGCGGCTAGACCATCGCCGTGTGCTTCGTGATCTCCTTGGAGATCTTCTCGGCCTGCTTGAGCGCCTCCTTCTCTTCCGCGAGGTTCTCCTCGAGCAGGCTCTTGATCTCCGCCTCGCCCAACGACTCGGCGGTCGTGATCATCCCCTCGTAGGCCGCGATCTCCAGGTGCTCCGTCTTCGCCGCGGCGCCCGCGTTGAAGACGTCGCGGAGGTCGTCCGACTGGATGTTCTTGAAGACCTTGTCGTGCTGGGCGACGAGGCCGTCGATCGCGTGGCTTTTGTCCGTCTTCGGCTGCTCGCCGAGCAGCTCGAACGCGCGCTCGAGGTTCGAGACGTGGCGCTGCGTCTCCCGCTGGTGCTCCTGGATGTCCCGCTTGAACTCGCCGTGGGTGATCTCCCGGCTGAGCTCGGGCAGGACGTCGTTCGCCAGCCGCTGCTCGACGTACAGCATCGACTGGAGCTCGCTCACGAACAGATCACGTGGCTCCGTGATCGTTGCCATGGCTCCCTCCCGGATTCGCTCGACTGCCTCCGGGCGATACCCGATCGGGCCAGGTCCTAACGTCGCCCTCACCGTCAGCTTTCGCGCTGCTTGCGGGCGGCCGCGAACGCCGCCTGGCCATAGCTGATTCCCGGGTCGTTGGGCGGGACGCGGCGGTGTGTGAGCACGCGGAAGCCGAGCTGCTCGAGGCGCCGGCGGACGCACGAGAGCAGGCGGACGTTGTGGAACGTTCCGCCGCTGAGCGCGACGGTTCGCGGCGCGCCGGCTTCCACGCACGCTTCGGCTGCGGCCAGGGCGATCGATTCATGGAACGCGGCGGCGATCTCGGGCCGTGGCCGCCCCGGCGGCGACGTCGTCGTGGACGGCGCCGACGAGCTCGGCTCCGTCGCCGAGGCGAAGGCATACGCCGACCGGCGGGCCGCTCTGCCCGTTCGAAACCTGTGCTTCGACGGTGATCTCGTTTACGACGATGCCGGGGCCGCGAAGGGCCTAGCTCGCATCGGCGTCGCTTTCGCGGCCGGCTAAGCCGATCGTGGCGCGACGTCATCGAACGCCGGTACGACCAGGTCGGTAGTGCCGAGTGGTTCGATCCGGTCGTCGTGGCGCGCGACCACGGCGCCGCTCGGGAAGAAACCGAGGATCTTGAGCGTCGTCTCACCGACGCTGTACACGGTGTGCGGTACAAGCGCGGGCGCGACCGCGATCCCGCCCGCTGTCACATGCAGACGCTCGTCGCCGATCTCGATCTCCGCCTCGCCGTCGCGGACGAAGAACACCTCCTCAGCACTGTCCCAGTGCCTGCCGCAGTTGTCGCCCGGCTCGATCTCCATGTAGACGACGCCGGAGCTCGAGCTCCCGGCTGCGACGTGGAGTGGGAACCCGAACCGGGCACGCACGAGCGGATCTTTGTCGCACCATCCGTCGATGAGAGGGAGCTCGTCGAGGTTGAAGCTGACGATGGCTGTGGACCTGGTCGCATTCATGGCCGCCTCCTAATAAACACCAACGTTCAATAGCAAGACGGTAACGCGTTTCGCGGCAGCAGTCAACCACTATTGAACACCGGTGTACATTTTCTCGATGGACGAACGCCGAATCGATCCGCGCGCCGAACGGTCGCGCCGACGGATCGCGCAGGCCGTGTACGAGTTGCACAGCGAGATCGGCCCCGCCCGGACCACCGTGAGCGCCATCGCCGAACGGGCCGGCGTCGAGCGGCTAACTGTTTACCGAAACTTTCCTGACGAGCTCGACCTCTACCGCGCATGTCTCGAGCATTGGCGAGCGCTGCACCCGTGGCCGGATCCCGCGCCGTGGCGGGAGATCGCGGACCCGCGGGCGCGGCTCAGGCGCGCGCTAGCCGAGATCTACGTGTTCTACGAGGAGGTCGAACCGCTTTTCTTCCACGGCGCCGCCGATATGCCGAAGCTCCCGAAGCTGCAGGAGGCCGACGCACCGCTGTTCGAACACTGGGAGCAGATCCGGCGCGTGCTTCTCGCGGGCTGGGGCGCCCGGGGTCGGCGGCGCGACAGACTCGCTGCCGCACTCGGCCTCGCCGTAGACTTTCAGACGTGGTTCGCGCTCATCCGACGCGAGGGACTTCGAGCGGAGGAGGCGATCCAGACCGCAGCCTGCCTCGTCGACTGCGCTGCGAGACCGGCGTCGTAGCGCTTGATGCCCCCGGTTCAGGTGTCTGGCTCGCGCTCCGCGGCGCCGAACTCGCGCTCGACGTCGTCGATCCAGTCGGACAGCGCGGCGAGAAGCCGGCGGCCGAGCCCGTGCACGAGCAGCAGCTGCCGCTGTCGACGGGCGAGCGTCGTTCTCGCGCGCTGCTCGCTCTCGTCGAGGATCGCAACCTGCGCGGCGATCTCGTCGCGGAGCGGGCGCAGGCTTGCCACGACGGCTTCCGGGTCGGGGAGGAGGTCGCTTGCGAAGACGCGCATCGCCGCCTCGTTCTGGATCCGCGGAAAGACTGACGGAACCAGAAGCCACTCACGGAGGGCGTCGAGGCCCTTGTCGGTGAGCATGTAGTACGTCCGCTCGCGGGTCTTTCCAGGCTGCCGTTCGGACTGGAGGTAGCCGAGACGCTCGAGCCGCTTCGGTTCCGCATACACCTTGCTGGCGGCTCCGGCCCAATGCAGGCGCTGTCCGCGCTCGCCCATCCGGACGAGCTCGTGCGGGCTTGCACCGCCGCGGCCGATCAGCGCCAAGACGACGTAGGAGAGGCCGTTGAGGTCCTCGCTCGCCATATCTCCCTTCGGGAGTTATAGTTGCGGAGCCGGACGGCGTGGCGAGTCTCCATGCCGCCGCAGGCCCGCGGCCGACGCACCTACGGAAACCGGTCGACGTCAGGCCGCAGATCGAAGGAGCCGCCGTCCCGGCACTCCGACGGAAGCCGGTAGGCGGGACTCGCCCGGCTGCGAAGCGCGTTCTCGGTGAGCTGCTGGCGCATCATCCGCCGCGCCGTGTCCGCCGAGAGGCCGAGGCGCTCTCCGATCTCCACACCGGTCTGCAAGGCGTAGCACGCGGTGATGCCCTCGTCAGACACACCGCGGAGATGCCAGGCCTCATGGGCGAGGACGGCGAGCGCGCGAGCGGTTTGGTTGAACCTCACCTCTCCTTTGAACGCGAGCCGGTAGAGATCAAGGCAGCGTTCGGGCGTCAGGTAGGCGAGGTCTCCGCCGACCAAGGCGACTCCGTCCGCATGCTGGACCGCTCCGACGTAGTCACCGGCGTCGTCACACTTGATCGTCACGGGTTTGCCGGCGACACGTGACGCCTCCCGTGAGAAACGTGCCGCCGCATCGGCGCGCGTGTCGCCGTCGAGCGCGTTCCAGCCGGTGTGGCCCTCGACGAGCCAGAAGACGAGTGCAAGCGCGCCGACGAGACCAACGCCGGTCGCGAGGCGGACGAGCGGGCGCCGCGCAGGACTGCGCTCGAGCTCCGCCGCAGGCGGCACGTCTTCGTCTTCAGTTCTCTCTCTCGCGCCCGCGATCAGCTCGTCGAGCTCCTCGTCCGACTCGCCCGCGTACGGGATCCACAGCTCCTCGCCGCCCTCGCGAACGAGGAGCAGCTCCTCTCCGTCGTCTCCGTAGCCGTACCGCTCGCGGTCGGCGGCCTCCGGCCCGCGGTCGCGGCGAGGCGTCGGACCCTGACGGAGAGCGCTGATGAAGAAGTTGAGCTCCAGGCCGAGCGCGATCAGGAAGGGAATCCAGATCGGCACTGCGGCCTGGAGCGCGTAGGGGCCGAAGATCCACACGAGGACGAAGACGGCCAGCCCGAGCCGGACAAGCGTCGGGGCGCTCGGCAGCCAATCCGGTGCCTTCCACACACCTCGAAAGTAGCGCCGTCCGTCCGTCTCGCCGGCGAAGCGATTGCGTGTCACGCTAGGCCGATGGACACCTTCCTCGCGATTGCGTCCAGGCGAGAGGTGAGGGAGTACGACGGCAGGCCGATTCCGGATGAGGTCGTCCGGCGAATCCTCGACGCCGGCCGGCTGTCGGGCAGCGGCGGCAACCGGCAGCCGTGGCGGTTCGTAGTTGTCTCGGGGGACGCGCAGCGAGCGCTCGCGGAC
>DASZCE010000061.1:0-6305 GCA_035943455.1 Gaiellaceae bacterium
CCCCGAAGACAGATCCGCAAGACCCGAGCGGGACTGCACACGGGCGGGAGGGTGGTCGCACAGCCCACGCCGGTGCCGAGCTGCCGCGGCGAGCTCACGCCGCCGACTCTTCGACGGGCTGATACGTCGCGATCACGACGCCGCTGGTCGATGTCTTGCTGTCGAGCAGCCGCAGGTTCACGACGGGACTGCCGTCGGCGAAGAGGCGGCGTCCCGATCCGAGGACGAGCGGGTGGATCATCAGCATGTACTCGTCGATGAGTCCTCGACGCATCAGCACCTGGATCAGCTCGCCGCTGCCCATGATCTGCAGGTCCTGGCCGGGCTGCTCCTTGAGGTCGGCAACTGCCTCGGCGGCATCGCCCTTCAGCAGGGTCGAGTTGGGCCACGGCAACGGCTCGCGAAGCGTCCGCGACGCGACGAACTTGCGGGCCGCGTTCAGCGGCTCCGTGAATGGGCTGTCGGGCTGTGTGTTCCAGTAACCGAGCAGGTCCTCGTACGTGCGTCGCCCGAAGATGAGCCCGCCGCTCCCCGCCATGCGTGCGCCCATCGCCGCGCCCACGACCTCATCGCTCCGTGGCCCCGCCCAGCCGCCGTGCTCGAAGCCGCCGCGGCGGTCCTCGTCCGGGCGGCCCGGTCCCTGCATGACACCGTCGAGGGTCACGTGGTTGATCACGACGACTCTGCTCATCTCAGTCTCCTCCCGGTCGACTTGCGAGACCGCTGCCGACGGTTCAGCTCAGGCTGGCAAGTATCCCGGCACGGGCGATCGAGAATGGCGGAGCGCACCGGTTCCGACACGGATCGCTTCTCTGAACGAGCGCGGCTACGGCCGTCGTCAGCGTGCGAGTGCGGCGATAAGCCGCGGGAGCGTCGCGGCCGAGAGCGCCGATCCGACTCCGACCGCGAGCGCGCCAGCCTCCAACCAGTCGGACGCAGACTCGGCGTCGATCCCCCCGACCGCCACGAACCGTGCCTCCGGAAATGGGCCGGCGAGACTCCGGAGCCACTCGGTTCCGAGCGTCGAGGCAGGGAACAGCTTCAGCGTCCTGCAGCCGAGAGCGAGCGCCTGCTGGACCTCCGACGGCGTCGCCACACCCGGCAAGTACGGCAGCTGGCGGTCGCGCGCGGCGGCGACGGTGTCGGGATCGAGCCCCGGCGCCACGGCGAACGCGGCGCCCGCAGCGGCCGCGTCGCGTACCTGACCAGGCGTGAGCACGGTTCCCGCACCCGCGGACCGCCCCACGTCTCGCGCCCGCTCGCAGACCGCCTCGAGCGTCGCCAGCGCGTCGTCACCCGACAGCGAGACCTCGACAAGCGGGATTCCTGCGTCCCAGCACGCCTCGGCGACGCCGACGGCCTCGACGGCCCCGGCTCCCCGGAGAATCGCCATGGCCGGAATCCGTGCGAGCGAGTCCGCGAAGAAGTCGGTGGCCGCTTGACGCGCCACGAGCGGCCATTCTAGGGTTTCGTACCACGAGACTGCGTTTTGCTGTGCGAAACGGATCGGCCATGAAAGGGGGCGACACCGTGCGGACGAAAGGCGCGTTCCTGCTGCTCCTACTGGTCGCGCTCGCGCTTGCGGCTTGCGGGAGCGATGAAGGAGAGAAGGCCGCGGAGGGCACGACGGCCACAGAGACGAGCAAGGCGGTTGGCGCAGCACCGGACGCGAAAGCCGACTGCGCCAAGGTCAAGGGCGACGCCGAAGGCGCGCAAGTCGCCTACATGCCGCCTGCGACGGAGTTCCCGTACTACATCGCCATCGGCGAGGGGATCAAGCGGAAGGCGAAGGAGATTGGCTACAAGACCTTCATGCTCGCGCCGCAGAGCGGCGCCGACATCGAGGGGCAGATGGGCATGATCCAGGACGTTCTCACCCGGGACGTCGACGCCATCATCCTCTCGACCCACGACGAGAAAGCGGCGGCTCCACTGGTGAAGCGCGCCGTCAAGAAGGGAATCGCGGTCATCATCGTCAATTCGGACATCGCCGACTTCCCGACGCGCGTCCACGGGGTCGTCGGCTATCGCCAGCGGCCCGGGACGCACAAGATCGGCGACTACGCGATCGACCTCGTCGACGGCAAGGCAAAGATCGGCGTGATCGAGGGACAGCCGGGTTACCACTCGACTGAGCGGGTGGGCGGCTTCCTCGACGCGATCAAGAAGGAGAAGGGCATGGAGGTCGTCGCGAGCCAGCCCGGCGGCTGGAACGTCGAGGGCGGCAACAAGACGGCGATGGACATGCTCCAGGCTCACCCGGAGATCGAGATGGTCTTCGCGGCAAACGACTACATGGCGATCGGGGCCAACAAGGCCGCGAAGGCGCTGGGCAAGGACGACCTCACCATCCTCGGAAACGACGGCGACACGCAGGCTCTCGAGGAGATCTACGCCGGCGAGTGGACGGCGACCGTCAACACGACGCCGTTCGAGATGGGCGAGAAGGTGCTCGAGGTGACGCGGGACTGCCTGAAGAAGCAGTTCGATGGCTTCTACGTCGAGACCCCGACGCAGATCGTCGACAAGGACAACGCGCTCGAGTACCTGCAGCATCCCGAGCGTCTGCATCCAAAACCGTCGAAGGAGTACTAGGGCGCCGGCGTCTCGGAATTAATGGCCGCGTCCCAGCCTCTCTGGGAGCTCCGCAGCGTCGGCAAGTCGTTCCCGGGCGTGCGCGCGCTCGACGACGTCTCGCTCGCGCTGCGCGCCGGCGAAACCCACGCGCTGCTGGGTGAGAACGGCAGCGGCAAATCGACGCTCGCCCGGATCCTCTCCGGCGTCCACCAGCCGGACGCCGGAGAGATCGTCCACCGCGGGGAGCCGGTCACGCTGCCCGGGCCGCAGGACGCGCAACGCCGGGGCGTCGCCACGTTCCACCAAGAGTTCTCGCTCGTGCCCGAGCTCGGCGTGGCAGAGAACATCTACCTCGGCCGGCTTCCGGTTCGGCGCGGCGTCGTCGACTGGGAGGCCGTGCGCCGCGGCGCCGTCGAGGCGCTGGCACGACTCGACGTCGCGATCGATCCCGACCGCAAGGTGGGGTCGCTCTCGGTCGCCGAGCAGCAGTTCGTCGAGATCGCAAAGGCGATCTCGCGTGAGATGACGCTGCTGATCCTTGACGAGCCGACGGCGGCGCTGGGGCCGGCCGAGATCGAGCGCCTCCATGAGGTCATCCGTCTGCTCGCCGGACACGGGACGGGGATCCTCTACATCTCACACCGCCTCGACGAAGTGTTCGCGATCGCCGAGGTCGTGACCGTGCTAAAGGACGGCCGGCTCGTCGACACGCGCCTGCGGCGCGAGACCTCTGTCCGAGACGCGGTTCGCATGATGATCGGGTCCGACCTCGATGAGCACTTCGAGCGGAGCGAGAACGCGCGCGAGCATCCCCGGCTGGAGGTACGTGACGTCCGGACCGCGAACCGCGTCGACGGCGTCACCTTCGACGTCGCGGAGGGCGAGGTGCTCGGGCTCGGCGGCATTGCCGGGGCGGGTCGAACGGAGATCGCGCGTGCGCTGTTCGGCGTCGACCGCATCGTGGCCGGCGAAGTGCGGGTCGACGGCCGCCGGTGCAGCCTCCGCGCCCCGGGCGACGCGATCGCCGCCGGAATCGCGCTCGTGCCGGAGAACCGCAAGGCGGACGGCCTCTTCTTCAACTTCGACGGACCGCCGAACATCACGATCGCGGGGCTCGACGCGGTGCAGATCGGGCCGCTCCTCAGCCTTACGCGCGAGCGCCGGCGTGCGCGAGGGCTGATCCGGGAGCTCGGCATCGACCGGAGGGCCGAGGATCGCAGCGTCCGCTTCCTCTCCGGCGGCAACCAGCAGAAGGTGATGGTCGCGCGCTGGCTGTTCGCACCGACGCGCGTGCTGATCCTCGACGAGCCCACGCAGGGCATCGACGTGGCCGCCAAGCACGAGGTCTACCGGGTCGTCGACGAGTTGACTGCGAAGGGCATCGCGATCGTCCTCATCAGCTCCGACTTTCCGGAGCTGCTCGCCATCAGCGACCGCATCGCCGTTGTGCGCCGTGGGCGCATCGTCCACGTCGCCGGGCACGGTGAGCTGACGGAGCACGAGCTGGTCGAGCTCGCCGCGGGCGGCGAGACAAGGGAGGCGGCGTGAGAGACCGCGCCGCCGAGGCGCTTCGCTCGCAGGTTGTCGGGCCGCTCCTGATCATGCTCGCCGTCGCCGCCGGGGTGGCGATTTCGACCGACCGGTTCCTGCTCAGCCAGAACCTCAAGAACGTCGGGCTGCAAGTGGCGATCGTCGCCATCGTCGCCATCGGCGCGACGATCGTCATCCTGACGGCGCAGATCGATCTCTCCTCGGGGTCGCTCGTCGCCCTGACCACCGTGCTGCTCGCCGACCTGGTCAAGAACGCGGGCCTCAGCGTGGCGCTCGCGGCGGTGCTGATGATTCTGATGGGAGCCGCACTCGGATTCGTGAACGGCTTCTTCTCGAGCTACGGGCGAATTCCGTCCTTCATCTTCACGCTGGGGACGCTCGCCATCTTCCGCGGCTTGGCCTTCCTGGACACCGGCGGAACGCCGATCTTCTCGGTCTCGCCGCAGCTCGACCCCGTCTTCTACGGCGAGCTGCTCGGCCTGCCGCTGCCGTTCCTGTACGTCGTCGTGCTCTACACACTCGCCTGGGTCTACCTGACGTACACCCCCCGCGGCCGCCAGATCTACGCCGTCGGTGGGAACGAGTCGGCCGCCCGGCTGTCGGGGATCAACGTCAACCGCGTGCGGACGGAGGCCTTCGTCATCGCGGGCGCACTGGCCGCGGTCGGAGGCGTGTTGCTGACGGCCCGCCTCGACTCGGGCTCGCCCAACTACGGCCAGGGGATGGAGCTGATGGCGATCGCGTCGGCGGTGATCGGCGGCGCGAGCCTATTCGGGGGCCAGGGCAACGTCTTCGCGACGCTCTTCGGCGCGTTCACGATCGTGATCGTCCAGAACGGGCTCAACCTGCACGCTGTCCCCTCCGCGTGGCAGAACATCACGCTCGGCGCGATCATCGCGCTCGCCGTCGGCGTCGACATGTGGCGGGGCGACATCGCCCGGCTCATCGGGCGGCTGTGGTCGCGGCGGCGGGCACGCGCGGAAGCCGTCGTGCCGGAAACCCCAGGGGAGGACCGTGTTCACTCACGGCCGTAAGACCGGCTGTCGCGTCACGCTCGACTACACGTACCGGGACTTGCGCGTCGCCTATCTCGAGAACGACGTGCTCCGCGTCGGTGTGCTGGTGGACAAGGGCGCCGACGTGTTCGAGCTGACGTACAAGCCCCGCGACGTCGACTTCATGTGGCATTCGCCGATTCCCTTGCGAAAGCCGTTCGTGTCCACGAGCGCGCTGCCCGAGGGCGCCTTCCACGACTACTACTACGGCGGCTGGCAGGAGGTTCTTCCCTCCGCCGGCTGGGCGGAGGAGCCGTATCTCGGAACGTACCAGGGACTCCACGGCGAGGTCTCGCTGCTCCCGTTCGACGCACGCGTCGTCGAGGACGCGTCCGAGCACGTGGAGCTCGAGCTCGTGGTGCGCACGTACCGCTCGCCGCTGCGGCTCGTGCGCCGTATGGCGCTCCGGGGGGCCGAGCCGACACTCTTCCTCCACGAGCGGCTCGAGAACGAGTCGCCGGGCGAGTTCGCGATCATGTGGGGCCACCACCCGGCCTTCGGCCCGCCCTTCCTCGACGACACCTGTCGCGTCACCGTCGACGCCGGCGCGGTGGACGTGCTCGCCTTCCACGCCAACGGCCTCTGGGAGCCCGGCGAGGACTATTCGTTTCCGCTCGTCCCGAACCGGCGCAGCGGCGAGGCGGAGGACATCACTCGTGTGCGGCCCCGCGAGACGGCGTCGGTCGATGTCGTCCGCTTCAAGGATCTGGCGGAGGGGTCCTACGGTCTCACGAGCGAGCGTCTCGGCGTGGGGGTCGGGATGGCGTGGGACGCAGACGTCTTCCCGAGCCTGTGGATGTGGCAGGTGTACGGCGGCCACGACGACTATCCCTGGTACGGGCGCACGTACAACTGTGCTCTCGAGCCGTTCACGAGCTGGCCGCCCGCCGGCATCCGGAACGCGATCGCGAACGGCACCGCGCGCGTGCTCGCGCCGGGAGAGGTGCTCGAGACCGAGCTGATCGCGGCCGTCTACGAGGCAGAGCGCCCAGTCCGCGTCCGCCGGGACGGCTCCGTCGCGCCGTGACCGAGGTCGCGGCACGCGACTACGCCGTGCGCGCGGTGGTGCGCGCCGCTCGGCTGCTCGAGCTCCTGCGGGCGTCGGACGGCGGTGCGCCGCGG
>DASZCE010000062.1:0-2112 GCA_035943455.1 Gaiellaceae bacterium
GAGCATCCCCGCCTCCACGGCGCCCCCCTGGCTGGGCTCCCGGGGCTTCCCCCTCCCAGGTGCCCATGTGCTCAGCGGGCTTCGCCCGCCAGGAACCAGCAGGAGCGGCAGGCGTCGGGCCGCAGCTCCAGGTCGTGCAGCAGGCACACGATCTCCGAGCGTGGCGACAGCCTCACAATGCGCTCCTTGGCTCCTTCGACCCCGATCATGTCGCTGACCCCGAAAGCTGCGAACAGCGCGGCTGGGTCGGCGAGCACCCATTGGGGCAGTCGGGGTTGGGTGGTACGGTCCATGCGTTCGACACCTGCCTTGGCTAGAGGAGTCCTTGGTGTCGGACAGGCCCTCGGGGGTGTTGGCGCACTCCCGGGGGCCGCTTGATCGCACGCGCTAGGCATCACCTCCTTGGCCGTGACGGAGGGCCATCGCTCAGGCGACCGACACCCGGCCGCCGCTGGCGTGTCGCGTGCGCCGCTTCGGCCCGGCCGCGGCCAGGTAGCCGCCGCGGACCAGCTCGCGGATGGCGGCGTCGACCTCACCCAGCGAATCGCTGGTGGCGGCAAACAGCTCGGCGCGCGTGACGACACGCCCGGGTGGCTGCGCAAGCACGTAAACCAGGGCGCCCTTGGCGGCCAGCGAGAGGTTGGGGTCGGCGAGCACGCCTCGCAACACAGAGGAGGTCGAGATCATCATGCCTCCCGACTTGGACGGAAGCCGAAGCGGTTAGCGCCCCTCGGCCACCGCAACGGCTCCCGTATCCACCGGACACTCTCATATTCCCCTGAGTCTAGGAATCGTCAAGGGGAAAAATGGTGAGAACTTTGCCCAAGGTCGATATGCGGGCAGCAAGAAAGGAACGTCGGCGCTGTCCCGCCGCCGTTACGAGCCGAGCTGGCGAACGTCAGCGGCGATACGAGCCAGGAGGGCCCGCGCCGCATCATCGAACGCGGCAGCCTCGGCAAGCCGAGAGAACGCCGCTAGGTAGAACTCGATATCTCGCCTGTCCCTCATCGTGAGTTCGGCCGTCATGGTTTCGATATAGACAAGCTCCTCATCGAAGAGGCAGAACATCGTGGTCTGTCGCGCCGCCACGGGTGCCGACCACGGGATGATGCCGATGCGTACGTTCGAGAGCGTCAAAAGCGATGAAAGGTAGTGGAGCTGCGCGAGCAACACGTCCGGTGGACATAGCTGCCAGCGCAGCGCGCCTTCCGTGACGACGAAGGTGAATTGCTTTGCCTGGTCATACAACGACGCCTGGCGCGCGATACGGGCGGCGACGGCATCCCGGACGTCGCCGCTGCCCGACATGTCCGCGAGTTGAAGGATGTGCCGCGCATACTCGGCTGTCTGCAAGAGCCCGGGGACGACGGACGGTTGGAAGAGCCGGATGACGCGGGCGCGATCCTCGATCTTCCGGATCTCGTCCTGCCGCCGGCGGAAGCTCGGACGATGCACCGAGCGCCACGAACGGGTTTCGGTTTGCAGCGCGTCCACCCGGTCCAGCAGCGCGCCTCGCACGTCGGCCGCCGCACTGCAGGCGTCGGCCCATGCTTCGACGTCAGTAACCGAAGGCATGAGCGCACCCGTTTCGATCTTGGACACCTTGGATTGCGACATGCCGAGGCGCCGGGCAAGTTCAACACCTGTCAGCCCGGCTCGCTGGCGAAGCTCTCGAAGGCTCGCCCCGAATGCAGCACTGTCGGCCGAGGCCGGTCCTCCTACGAAGCGGGAACTGTTGCACGGTACTGTGCGAACGGCATCGCACCCGCCATCGCCGCATCACGGCATCCGCGGTAGGGCGCAGGGTCGGCCACGGCGACGGGGCGGAGGAAACGGCCCTCCTGGTCGTACTCCAGCCGAACCACGGTGGCGTCGTCGAACAACCAGTAGTCGTGATCGAGCACGCCCGGTGGAGGTTCGTCACGTACCACGAGCACGCGAATGTCTTCCCCTGCCCGGACATTCGCCGGGAAGCCCCAGGCGAACTCGAAACGAACGTATTCGCTCGGCGGCAGGCGAACTAGCCGCACCCGTTGCATCAGCTTGCCCGCCGCTCGCGCTGAGGAGACCGTCTTGAGCCACTCCCGCTCAGCTCGCCACGCCGGCTCTGGC
>DASZCE010000063.1:0-5742 GCA_035943455.1 Gaiellaceae bacterium
GATCGTCGGCTTCGGGGACTACCGCCGGGAGCTCGAGGCGATCGCGCCGCCGAGGACGCTCTTCACCGGCCCCCTCGAGCACCGCCACCTCGTCCACCTCGTTCCGCTCACGGACGTGACCGTCGTCCCGTCGATCTTCCCCGAGGCGTTCGGCATGGTTGCCGCCGAGGCGGCCGCCGGAGGCTCGATTCCGCTTGTAGCACGGCATTCGGGACTCGCCGAGATCGCGGAGGCTCTTGGCCCCGAGCTGACGAGCTTCCGGAACGGCGATGCCGCCGATCTCCGTGCGAAGCTCGAGCGGCTCCTCGCACTACCGCCGGCCGAGCGTGGCGAGCTTGCGCGACACGCCCGCCGCGTCGCCGAGGAGCGCTGGTCGTGGGCTCATGTCGCCGGCCGGCTGCTGGAGCCGTTCACATAACGTTCGCCCATGGGCGAGGAGCTCACTCCCGAGGAGCACATTCGTTTCGCACGCGAGGCGTACGAGGCGGCTGACGATTTTTCCGTCGCGGTGGAGGAGGAGTTCTCGATCCTCGACCCCGCGACGCTGTCGCTCGTGAACCGCTTCGAGGAGCTTCAGGCAGCGGCGCAGGGCACTGAGCTGGAGGAGCACCTGGTCGGCGAGCTCATCGCCTCGGAGGTGGAGATCCGCACCGGGCGCTGTGACGGCTTTGCGGAGGCTTCGGTGCGCATGGGGGAGAGGCGCGACCAGCTACGCGCGCTCGCCGATCAGCTCGGCGTGCTCCTCGGTGCGACGGGCACCCACCCGTGGAGTCCCTGGCACGAGCAGCGGATCATCGACACGCCGCACTACCGCCGCAACGACGAGATGCTCCGCTGGGTCGTCTGGCGCAACAACTCGTTCGGGCTCCACGTCCATGTCGCCGTCAAGGGCCCAGACCGAGCCGTTCGCGTCTGCGACCACATTCGGCATCTGTTGCCGGAGCTGCTCGCGCTCTCGGCGAGCTCGCCGTTCCTCGAGAACGTGTTCACGCACCTCCATTCGGTGCGCACCGAGATCTTCACGAAGCTCTTCCCCCGCTGCGGGATCCCGGACGCGTACGGGAGCTGGGCCGAGTTCGAGCGCTACGTGCGCCTGCTCTACGACACCGGCTCGATCGAGGAGCACACGCAGATGTGGTGGAGCGTCCGTCCCCACCTCGCCTTTCCGACGGTCGAGATCAGGATCTCCGATGCGCAGCCCGACCTCGGCGAGGCCCGCTCGCTCGCCGCGCTCTCGTATGCGCTCGCGGTTCGGACGGCGCGCGCGCTGGACGAGCGCGAGCCGTTGGCGCTGCCGCCCCGCCGGCTGATCGAAGAGAACTTCTGGCGCGCGATCCGCTGGGGCCTCGTCGGCGACTTCATCGACCTCGAGACCGGCGAGCTCATCGACAAGCGGAAGCGCATCGAGCAGCTGATCGAATGGGTTCAGCCGGTCGCGGATGAGATCGGGGTAACTCCCTATCTGGCGGTGACTCCCGCGAACGCCGCCGAGCGCCAGATCGCACGCCACGCAGAGGGCGCGACGATCGAGGAGATCTACGCGGAGCAGGTTCGACCCAAGGAGCCGGTTGGCGGATAAGCCGGAAGAGCCAACGGCCGAGGAGCTTCTCGAGGCGGTCCGCAACATGAAGGTCGCCGACCTGCTGCTCTCGACCGCGGCCACACTGGCCCAGCTCGGCTTCGCGAAGCTGGACGAGTCCACGCGAGACCTCGAGCAGGCACGCCTCGCGATCGAGGGGCTGAAGGCCGTGCTCGGAGCGCTTGAAGGAGAAGTGCCGGACGAGGTCCTGCGCGACTTCAACCAGGTCGTCGCGAACCTGCAGCTCGCCTACGCCGGAGCCGCGGGCACGTAGGGCGTCGGCCGGTACGAATACGCTTCGAGATCTGTACCCTGCACGGGTGGCGCGCTGGGTGGGGGGTCTCGTCGCGTTCGTTCTCGCGACGCTCGTCGTGTCGGCCAATGCGGTCGGCGCTCCTCGCGACCCGCATGCTTTCCGGTCCGTCAGCCGCGCGCAACATCGGTTCGTCGCAGGCGAGGTGGTCGTCCGGTTCAAGGAGGCGATCGACCGGAACGGCCGCGCCGCGGTGCTTCGCGATACGGGCACGACCAGGAAGAAGTGGCTGCGGGTCTCGGGTGCCGAGCTCCTCCGGCTCCCTCCTGGAAGGTCCGTTGAGGAAGTGGTTCGAGAGCTCAGGGTGCGGCCGGAAGTCCGCTACGCCGAGCCGAACTTCGTCGTCCACGCCTCACAGACGCCGAATGATCCCCGCTTCGGCGAGCTCTGGGCGCTCAGCCAGCCCGGCGACCACGACATCGACGCTCCGGAAGCCTGGGATGTGACGACGGGCGGAAGCGCGGTAACGGTCGCCGTCGTCGATACGGGCATCGCGTACGACCATCCCGACCTCGCTCCCAACATCGTCCCGGGATACGACTTCGTCGACAACGACAGCGATCCACGTGACGAAAACGGACATGGCACGCACGTCGCCGGGACGATCGGCGCGCGTGGAAACAACGGCGTCGGGATCGCGGGAGTGAGTTGGAACGTCGCACTCATGCCGGTCCGGGTGCTGGACGCGGCGGGCAGCGGGACAACCGCGGGAGTCGCCGACGGCTTTGCCTATGCGGCGGCAAACGGCGCCAAGGTCGTCAATGCAAGCCTGGGCGGCAGCGAGTCGGAGGTGATGAAGGACGCAATCGAAGGGGCGCCACAAACCCTGTTCGTCGTCGCGGCCGGCAACGACAGCAGCGACAATGACTCGGCCCCGACGTACCCATGCAACTACGAAACGGCCAACCTGATTTGCGTCGCCGCGACTGACGAAACCGACGGCCTCGCCGAGTTCTCGAACTACGGCGCTTCATCGGTCGATCTTGCGGCGCCGGGCACGGAGATCCTGAGCACGTGGCCCGCGTACTCGAGTCTCTTCGCCGAGACGTTCGAAACTGCGCTGACCGGTCGGTGGACCGCGGGTGGGTCCCCTGCAACGTGGGCGCGAACCAGCGTGACGGCGGCTCACGGCACGAGCAGCGCGACCGATTCACCCGCCGGGGATTACGCCGACCGCGCCGACAACTGGCTCGCGACGGTGAATGCGATCGATCTCTCCGGCAAGAGCGGCTGCAACGCCGCCTATGCGCTGAGGCTGGAGACGGAGGTCGACAACGACATTCTCTGGGTGGAGACATCGACCGACCGCAGCTTCTGGGAAGTCCGCGACGGCTGGACGGGCAATACAGGCGGCGCGTTCATTCCCGTGGAGACGGATCTCTCGGCGGACAACGGCCAGCCCAGCATGTACCTGAGGTTCCGCCTCGACGCCGACTCGTCGATCACCTTCGACGGAGCGTACGTCGACGACGTCGCGGTTCGCTGTTTCTCGACGGCGTACGGATCGAACGACTACAACTCGATTCAGGGAACCTCGATGGCGACGCCGCACGTCGCGGGCACCGCCGCGCTCGTCTGGGGGCGCAACCCAACGGCGACAGTTGCGGCGGTGCGCGCGGCCATCCTGACGACGGTCGATCGGATCAGCGGGCTCTCCGGCAATGTCGCGACCGGCGGGCGCCTCAACGCCAACCTTGCCGTTCGATCGACGTGGGCGACGCCGCCACCTTCACCACCTCCGCCGCCGCCTCCACCGCCTTCGCCACCTCCGCCGGCGCCGCCGCCTCCACCGCCGACCCCACCGCCTCCACCGCCGTCGCCGGCACCGACACCACCACCGCCGGCGCCGGCACCACCGCCTTCTCCGCCGCCGGCGCCGGTGCAACCGCCTCCGCTGACGCCACCATCTCCACCGGCGCCGGTTCCACCGCCACCGGTGACGCCGGCACTGGACGTGCGCTGTGTCGTCCCGAACGTAAAGGGCAAGACCGTTCGCCAGGCGCGCGCTCTCCTCAAACGAGCGCGGTGTGCGCTGGGTCGAGCGACGTCGACGTACTCGCGAAGCGTCCGGCGCGGGCGGATCATCAGCCAGAGCCGCAGGCCAGGCGTCCGTGTCTCGGTCGGAACGCGGGTGAATGTGGTCGTCAGCCGGGGTCGCCCCCGCCAATAGGGTAGGAAACACACCCATTTGGGGGAGGGGGGCGGTCGCCCGGGGCCGATACCCTCAAGCGCGATGCGGGGTCTCGGAGCCGCCCTCTCCATCGTCGCCCTGCTCGGGTTTCCCGGCGCGGTGACGTTGTCACACGCCTCGGAGCCCTCGACCTTCGTGCCTGACGAGCTGCTCGTTCGTTTCGCAGACTCGACGACGGCCTCAGCGCGTGCCGACGTCCTGGCCGACCTCGACGCGACCGTCGTCGAACGGCTGTCGTTCAGCGGGCTCGTCCGCGTCCGCCTTGCCCCGGGGACGTCTGTCGAGGCCGCCGCCGAGGCGTTCGAGCGTCGCGCCGGTGTCCGGTACGCGCAGCCGAATCATCGCTATCGCATCGACGTCAACCCTGACGACACGTACTTCAGCAGCCTCTGGGGGCTGACCAAGATCGAGGCTCCCAGCGCATGGGACGCCACCCAGGGCAGCGACTCGGTGATCGTCGCTGTCGTCGACACGGGTCTCGATTACAACCACGTCGATATTCAGGACAACGTTTGGGCCAACGACGATCCGATCGGCGGCGGAGACAACGACGGGAACGGCTACCCGGACGACCATCGAGGCTGGGACTTCGCGAACCGCGACAACAACCCGATCGACGACGAGGGGCACGGCACCCATGTCGCGGGGACAATCGGCGCTAGGGGTAACAACGGCCAGGGAGTGGTCGGCGTCAACTGGCGTGTGAAGCTGATGCCGCTGAAGGCCGCAAACGCGTCGGGCTCACTTGCCGAGTCCTGGGTCATTGAGGCGTTCCGGTACGCGTGCGCGAACGGCGCGAAGGTCATCAACGGCAGCTTCGGCGGACCCGACAACGCCCAGGCGATGCTCGATGCGATCAATGCGTGTCCGAACGCCCTCTTCGTCTTCGCGGGGGGGAACGACGGTACGAATAACGACTCATTCCCTGCGTACCCGTGTAGCTATCCCGCCGCCAATATCATCTGCGTCGCCGCCACCGACTCAAGCGACGCACTCGCGTTCTTCTCGAACTACGGCGTCAACAGCGTCGACGTCGCGGCGCCCGGCTTCAACATCTACAGCACTCTCCTCGCCGGCTCGTATGGCTCCGAGAGCGGCACGTCGATGGCGGCGCCGCACGTCGCGGGCGCCGCTGCGCTCGTCCTCGCCAACAGCCCCGGCCTGACCACCGCGGAGCTTCGCCGCGCGCTCCTCCTCTCCGTCGACACGAATCCGGCGCTCACGGGGCTTGTCGCGACCGGCGGACGGCTGAACGTCCGGCGCGCGCTCAGCCAGGACGTCGTCGCGCCGACCGGTCTTGCAGCCCAAAGCGCGAGTCCGTCGTTCAACGCTTGGTCGAACGTCAACGCGGCGACGGCCTCGTGGAGTGGCGCGGCCGACGCCTCCGGGATCGACGGCTACTCCTTCGCTTGGTCGCCGGACGCGACGTTCGTGCCGGACGAAGCCAAGGACGCCGAGGAGAACGTCACGACGGCCTCGACGACGCTTCCCGACGGGAGGCACTGGTTCCACGTCCGCGCCCGCGACGTCGCCGGGAACTGGAGCGACGCGGTGCATCTGGGGCCGTTTCAGGTGGACACGTTTCCGCCGGTCAGGCCGACGGTCTCCAGCCCATCCCACCGGGCGGGGGTCGCCTCAGCCGACCGCACGGTGGAGATC
>DASZCE010000064.1:0-3348 GCA_035943455.1 Gaiellaceae bacterium
TGGAGGAAGCCGGTGGGACTCGGGGCCATGCGGACGCGAACAGGCGAAGTCACGTCACTATCGTAGGACGGTGTTCTTCGGTGGCCACGTCTCGGGCGGCGTCAAGGCGGCACCGGAGCGCGCGGCTGAGATCGGCGCGAACGCGCTCCAGCTCTTCGTCCAGAGCCCGCGGGCGTGGCGCTTTCCCAACCACGACCCTGACGTGCTCGCCGGCTTCCCGAAACGTGCCGCCGATGCGGGGATCGAGGCGGTTCTCGTCCACGCGATCTACCTCTGCAACTTCGCGAGCCCCGACGACGTCATCTACGAGAAGTCGGTGTCGACGCTTCGGAGCACGGTCGACGCGGCCTGCGCGATCGAGGCTGACGGGGTCGTCTTCCACGTCGGCTCGCACCTCGGCTCCGGGTTCGAGGCTGGGCTCGAACGCGCCCTCCCCGCTCTCGAACAGGTGCTCGAGCGGTGCTCCGACGCGACATGGCTCCTCGTCGAGAACTCTGCCGGCACCGGCGGGACGATCGGACGCTCGCTCGAAGAGCTCGCGACGCTGATCGAGCGCCTCGATCGTCATCCCCACCTCGGCGTCTGCCTCGACTCCTGCCACCTGTGGGCGTCGGGATACGACGTCACGGATGCGGCGGTCCTCGACGGGTTGTTGGACGAGTTCGACAGCGTGATCGGGCTCGACCGCCTTCGTGCCCTCCATGTCAACGACTCGCAGACGCCGTTCGGCTCCAACCGCGACCGCCATGCAAACCTGCTCGAGGGCCTGATCGGCGACAAGCTCTCGGTCTTCGTAGGCAATTCCCGGCTGCAGGAACTGCCGGCAGTCGTGGAAACGGAAGGACAGAAAGGAAAGGGAGCCGACGCGGAGGAGATGAGGAAGCTCCGCGAGCTCTGGAAAGCCGGAACTAGGAAGCGCGCAGCTGCGCGAAGACGCGGAAGCTCGGCGCCCCGACGGGCAGCTCGTGGAACTCGGGGTTCACGCAGCCGAGGTCGTCGGTCCGGCTGACGTACGTGCTCTCGACCTCCGCCCGGCACATCGGCAGGGGATTCCGGTTCGCCTTCACGGCGCCGAAGCCGGGGGCTCGGACCTCGGCTTCCTTCAAGAGCTCGAGGTCGATCTCGACCCCGAAGACCTTCTGCATGCAGCCCACGTAGGTTCGGCCCGCCTCCTCGAACGCATAGAGGAACGGGCACGAGCGCTCGACACACGCCGCCGGGTAGACGACCTTGTCGCAGTGCACACCGCAGCGGCGGCACTCGACCTCGTCCTGCGGCCGCAGCGGCAGCTCCGGCAGCGGACGGGTGATCTCGTGTGACGCCATGGCCGGATTTTGGTGCACGTTTTCGTTCCCGCGCAAGACTTGACAGGGTTCGCCGAACGCGCTAGGCGGCCAGTCGGTCGACCACGTTCAAGACGTCCATCTGCGTAAACGCCTGGTAGTCGGCTTCGATGCCGTTCGGCGCGTCGTCGGCTCGGAACCACAGCGCCTGCACCGTCCGCATCCCGACGCGTGAGGCGCCGAGGATGTCGGCCTCCAGCCGGTCGCCGACGAAGACCGCCTGACTCGAATCGACGCCGAGCTCCGCCAGGGCACGTTCGAAGATCGCCGGATGGGGCTTCCGCTTGCCGACCTCGGAGGAGAGGACGATCGCATCGACGCGGGAGGCGAGCCCCTGCCGCTCCAGAATCGGCTGCAGCAGCCATTGCCTGGCGGTGTTCGACACCAGCGCAAGCTTGAGACCGCGGTCGCGCAACGCCTCGAGCAGCGCGTGCGTCGACGCGGCGAGCGAGTAGTACGACGACCAGACATCTCGCGCGGCCTCCAGAAAGAGGCGCACGTCATCGTCCGTCAGGTCGACGCCCTGCGCTCGAAACGACGCCGCCATCACGGCGCTGATGTCGATCTCGTTCTCACCGGTGGGAGGAAACAACTCGAACTCGTGGTCGCTCATGTAGGCAGTGAACGCGGCGGCGTCCGGGAGTCCGTCGCGGGCGAGGGCGGTGAGGCCTGCAGCGTGCCCCTCGAGCGCGATCTCGTCGCTCCACTCGTCGTTCATCAGCGTCCCGCCCCAGTCGAAGAGAACGGCCAGCAACACGGCGGTTAGGGTAGTTCGGTGGCCAGGAGGATCCTTTGGGGCTCACTCGCCCTTGCCCCGGTCACGATCTTCGTCCACTACGCCTTCCATCCCGGGGAGGTCGTCGACTTTGTCCTCGCCGCCTCGGCGCTCGTCCCCCTGGCCTGGCTGATCGGCGAGGCGACGGAGGAGGCGTCGCACCACACCGGCCCGGGCATCGGCGGCTTTCTCAATGCAACGTTCGGCAACGCTCCCGAGCTGATCATCGCGCTCATCGCGGTCAACGAGACCAAGTTCGAGGTCGTTCGCGGGTCGCTGAGCGGGAGCGTCGTCGGCAACCTCCTGCTCGTTCTCGGTTTCTCGCTTCTCTTCGGCGGGCGGGGACAGATCGATCGCGAGTCCAGCTTCGTGTCACTCGCCCTCGTCGGCTTCGCCGTCCTCCTCTTCCTCATCCCGGCCGTACCGGGCTGGGACGGGGATCCCGAGCGACGGTTTGTCGCCGAGCTCTCCACGCCGGTTTCCATCGCGCTGCTGCTCGCGTACGTCGGCGTCACGTGGCTCTCGCTCCGCCGCCACCGACGGCTCCACGTCTCGGATCAGCCGTCGGAGATGATCGCGTGGAACTTCGAGACGGCGCTGCTCGTGCTCGGCCTCGCCACGGTGGTCACGGCGGTGATCGCGGAGATTCTCGTCGGCTCGCTCGACGTCTTCGCCGAGAGGGCGCACCTGTCGCAGTTCTTCGTCGCCGCCGTGATCGTCGCGATCGTCGGCAACGCGGCTGAGCACGGCGGCGCCGTCGTCGTCGCGGCCCGCGGGCAGATCAAGCTCGCGGCGGAGATCGCGCTGGCTTCGAGCGCCCAGGTGGCGGTCTTTCTCGTCCCCGCGGTGGCCCTTCTGTCGTGGCTGATCAACCCGCTGGCGCTGTCGTTCCGAGTCGTCGAGATCGGCGGTCTCGCGGCGGCGACCGTGTTCACGTTCCTGCTGCTCGCGCCCGGCCGGAGCACGCGGTGGCGAGGGGTGGCGTTGATCCTTGCCTATGTCTTCGTCGCGTCCGCGTTCTTCGCGGCCGGAGAACGGTGATCAGGAACGCGTGTCGTCAAATCCCGTCGGTCGACCGGTCGCTTCCGACGAGCGGCCCCTACGTCCGCGCGAGCACGCCCAGCGCGCGAGGGACGAGCTCGATGGCGCGTTCGACGTCCTCGTCCGTGACGTCGAGATGGGTCACGGCACGAAGGACGGTCGGCTGGATGGTCGCCGACAGGCCGACGC